>NZ_DGNK01000012.1:0-180625 GCF_002388935.1 Hyphomonas sp. UBA4494 | reverse complement strand
GGGGAGGTGGAGGTGGTGGCGGTGGCGGTGGCGGTGGTGGCGGTGGCGGTGCACCAAATGCGAAACGCATGCCTACAGTTGCCAGGTGAGCCTCGTAATCGGCATCATAGTTCGGGCCGCCATGAACGCCACCGAAGTCAAGACCTTCAGCAACTTTGTAGCGATAGCCCAGATCCAGCGTCAGCTGATCAGATACTTTGTAACCGAGGCCAAGCAGACCCTGGTAAGCAAAGCCCGTGTCGCTGTCGGAGAAACCGTTAGCAGCGGAAACGTCGGTACCGTTGGTGAAAACAAGGTTATTCGCTTTGGCATTCGCGCGCAGGACACCAAGACCCAAGCCGACATAGGGCTGGATCTCGCCTTCGCGGTTGAAGTCGTAAATGCCGTTCAGCATGAGTTCCATTGTCTGCAGGTTACCAGCTGTGGCTGGAACCGCACCGGATGGAGCGCCATTGTAGGAAGCAGCCGGAACGCTCAGGTCGTCATCGCCATAGCCGCCGACACCTTCAAGGCGGAAGCCGTTGTCGAAGCCATAACCAAGACCGAGATCGAAACCGATGGTCTCATCAGCGTCGGACGTACCGCCCATCGTACCGACGACATCGCGGTCGGCAGGATCATGGTCGAATTGGCCCGAAAATCCGTAAGTTGCGTCGGCGCGGGCGTACCACCCGTCCTCAGCATGTGCGACAAAGCCGGCAGACGCAAATGCGGCCGCGGCTGTCGCGCACATAAGAGTTTTCTTCATACTCAATCCCCTTTTGTGTGCCGAATGACGGGATTGTCCTCGGCCGCAGGTTCATACGGGTTAAACCACGTATGGTTCCTGAATAAACTCATTTATCAGATACTTCGAGCCCTATTAGAGTCGCGTATCAGTTGAATAGCGGCATTTTTTATAACCGCGACCCAATTGCAACAGATTGTTGCCGACTCGTCAAACTTTTGGAACTTGCAAATTGCCAATGTTTTCAATGGTCGGGAACAATTGACAAGAAAAAATGGTACCGCCTCCCCGGCTCGAACGGGGGACCCCTAGATCCACAATCTAGTGCTCTAACCAACTGAGCTAAGGCGGCACGATGAGCGGGAAATACCGCTCAATTCGTTTTGTTTCAAGCAAAACCCGGTAGCGAACTGCGCTCTACCTGATTCGTCTGACAAATCAGACTTTTGCGACTTGCTCGAACTCGAGATCGACCGGTGTTCCGCGGCCGAAAATGGAAACCGTGACCTTGAGGCGACCGTTTTCCTCATCGATTTCTTCAACAGAACCTTCAAAGCCCTGAAACGGACCATCGTTGACCTGAACCTGTTCGCCGATTTCGAAGGAAATCTGCGGACGCGGACGCTCGGCAGCTGAGTCGGTAGAGGAACCAAGAATGCGATCAACTTCACGCTGGCGAACTGGAAGGGGTTTCTTGCCACCTTCTGCTCCGAGGAAGCCCGACACTTTCGGCGTGTCTTTTACGAGGTGATAGACATCATCCGTCATGACGGCCTTCATAAGGACATAGCCCGGGAAGTACCGGCGCTCGACGGTCTTCTTCTTACCGCGCGCGACTTCGACGACTTCTTCGGTCGGCACCTGCATGTCTTCAATCAGGTCTGCCAGTCCTTTGCGTTCCGCTTGTTCGAGAATGGTCGAAGCGACCTTCTTCTCGAAGTTGGAATAAGCATGGACAATGTACCATTTGGCTTCAGCCATGAGGCCTACGCGCTCCCTAATGAAATGTTGACGGGCCGTTCTGGTCTCAGAGGCCCGTTATCGCCTTAACGGCCAAATTGATGACGAAATCGGCTAAGAACAGAAAAAGGGCGATCAGGATAGACATGATAACAACAAAAATCGTCGCCTGGATCGTTTCCTGACGGGACGTCCACGTCACCTTGTTCCCTTCGGCACGAACCTGCCGAAAGAAGGTAATAGGACCTACGCGTTTCTTTTTCACCTTATCGGCCATTCCGACTCTCTCTTGAAAAGCGGGGAGTTAGCGGTTTTGAGCCGCCACGTCCACGGTTAAGTACACTGCTGGCATTGTCTAGGCTAGGTGGTGTCTTGTGCAGGTCCTGCAAGGGAACGCTTGAGCTCAAAGCGGTTTGCCAAATTCGCGAGGCGGCAAACCCGGAACATCCACCCGAATCGCAAACAGGCTGCCTGATAAGGGTCGGGCATCCAGCTGCGGAAAGGACAAGCCGGATCGCGCGGTCGTTATGAACAGCGTCTTCAAGTCGTCATCTCCAAACGCCACGCTGGTCGGGCGTGTTGCCGCAAGAACGATTATCCGGTCAATCTCTCCATCCGGGGTCAGTCGAATGACTCGAGATGCATCCCACAAACAGGTCCAAAGACAGCCTTCCGAATCAATGGCCGAACCATCTGGATAGCCCGCTAGCTCGAAAGTATCAGATAAAACCTTTCGCCCGGACAGCTTGCCGGTCTCCAGATCATGATCAAAAGACAGAATTTCCTGTTCTGCAGAATCGCATGTGTAGAACTTCCGTCCGTCTGGAGAAAATTGGAACGTATTGGTAATTAGGACCGATGGCAGGCGTAGCGCGTCAACTGACCCATCCAGGCTGAATTTGTAGTAGCCACCCTTCGGTTCCTTTTCGGATTCGTCCATTGTACCGAACCATAGGGACCCGTCCGGCGCGATGCCGCCGTCATTCGTGCGATTTGTTTCCGGCTCCTCAACCAACACGGCTAGACGATCATAGGCTTCGGTCGACGGGTCGTAGACTCCGATTTCCCGGTCACCGGCCATAAGTATGCTACCATCATACAGAGCGAGCGTACTGGCTTTTATGGGCAAGTCATAGCGTCGTGTATTGCCGGTTCTTGGATTGAATCTGTGCAGTTTCGCCCGCTTGATATCCACCCACCACAGGAAGCCTTCCGATGGGCTCCAGAGCGGCCCCTCACCTAGCGTGCATCCTGTCGGCGCAACACATTCGGGCGTCATGAACATCAGGCATCCTCGTTTTGGCAGATTACGCAAGTCCGACTCATCGTAGCGACTCGTTCGTCGACAAACCAGAAAGCTTTGCAATCGACGGCGTACCTTGGTCTCAGGCATCCTTGGCAGACCAAACCGGAGCCCAAGCACCAGGCGCATGCAATGCCACACTGATGTACCCGCCCATTCAGGTCACGCGACATCGACAAATTGTCAATCAATCAGTCGATTCCGAAGGAGAGTCAGGCTAGTCGGTTTCAATGACCGACGACATCAATTCCTATTCGCCTGCTAGCGAAGCCATGGCTCGCTTGATCGACATCATGGCGAAACTTCGAGATAAGAACACGGGCTGTGCGTGGGATGTTGCGCAGAACTTCTCGACGATTGCACCTTATACGATTGAGGAAGCCTACGAGGTGGCCGATGCAATTCAGCGCGCCGATATGGATGAACTGAAGGAAGAACTGGGTGACCTGCTCTTTCAGGTCGTTTTCCACAGTCAGATGGCCAGAGAAGCTGGTGCCTTCGAGATTGCTGATGTGGTCGAGGCGATCAATGCCAAAATGATTCGTCGCCATCCGCACGTGTTTGGCGATGAAAGCTCAAGAACGGAGGATCAACAGGTCGCCGCGTGGGAAGTGATCAAGGCGCAAGAACGCGCTGCCAAAGGACAACCCGAAGACCCCGCCAGCGCGTTGGATGGCGTTGCGCTCGCCCTGCCATCTCTGCTACGCGCCGAGAAACTCCAGAAGCGGGCAGCGCGAGTAGGTTTTGACTGGACCGAGGCTGATGACATCTTCGATAAGCTAGCTGAGGAAACCGGCGAGGTACGTGAAGCCATCGAAACCGGCGACCCAGACAAGATAGAAGACGAGCTGGGCGATTTGCTGTTCGTTGCGGCCAATCTCAGCCGCCGCCTCAATGTGGATCCGGAACAGGCCCTGCGACGCGCCAATGCCAAATTTGAACGCCGCTTCCGCGCTATGGAAGGACTCGCTGAACAGGATGGTCAGGACTTTGCAGCGCTCGATATCGACGCGCAGGAATCTCTATGGCAGCGCGTGAAACAGCAGGAGCGCGTCAGGCAGGATTAAAGTCTGGAAATTCGGAATAGAATTGACCCAGCCTGTCATTGGGCAGGCGCGCTGTCATCACAACGTTCCCGCTGTCCAATGTCGTCTCCGAAAGGACTTCCCCGTTGCGGTGCAACCAGGCCCGGGCCCGCCCGTCCTTTGTCCCCAGCTCCAACTCGATCTCGGTCGCGCCCTTCAACAGAACGGCCTCAATGAGATCGAGCAATTCGTTGATCCCTGTTCCCGTCAACGCCGAAACAAGCACAGCCGGTGTATCGAGTGGCCCACGCGCAGAGAAGGCGAGCGCATCGGCACGATCATCCGGAAGCAGGTCGGCCTTGTTCCAGACCTCAATCATGGGCGGCAATGGCAGGCCGGTCTCGGCCTCCAATTGCTCCAGCACGATCATCACATCTTCGGCCTGTTCCAGATCTGCCCGGCTCGACCGGTCGCGCACATGGACCAGGAGGTCTGCCTGCATGGCCTCTTCCAGCGTCGCCTGGAAACTGTCGATCAGATGGGTCGGCAAATCTGTGATGAACCCGACTGTGTCGATCAAGGCCGCTTCGCCGAGGGTCGGCAGGTCAAACCTGCGGATCGTGGGGTCGAGCGTCGCAAACGGCATGTCCCGCGCGAATACGTCAGCGCCGGACATCTGGTTGAACAGGGTCGACTTGCCGGCATTGGTGTAGCCCACCAGCGCAATCACGGGCTTTCCGCTCCGCTTGCGCCCTGCCCTTTGCACGGCGCGCGTGCGCTTCACATCGTCCAGATCACGGCGCAGCCGCAGGATCTTGTCGTCCAGCATCCGCCGGTCTGCTTCGAGTTGGCTTTCACCGGGACCAGACAGGAAGCCGCCACCGCCCCTCTGGCGCTCAAGGTGGGTCCAGGTCCGCACCAGTCGCGACCGCTCGTAAAGGAGGCGGGCCAATTCGACCTGAAGACGGCCCTCCTTGGTCCGGGCGCGCAAGCCGAATATTTCGAGGATCAGGCCTGTCCGGTCGATGACCTTCACTTCAAGCTTTCGCTCGAGGTTGCGTTGCTGAACCGGTGTCAGGTCACCGTCTACGACAGCTACGGTGCAATCATTCTGGCGGAGGTCTTCGGCCAATCGATCAAGAATACCTCCCGACAGCAAGACCGACGAATTCACTTTGCGAACATGTTCAGCGCGCAGGAAGGCCAAATTACAGCCAAGCGCTTCCACGAGGCCTGCCGTTTCTTGCAGACGGTCTTCGGTGGGTCTGTTTGCAGGTGTAAACCAAGGGATAATCACGCCAGCCACCTCGGGCACTGGCGTGCGATCAATCATCCTGTCAGTCAAAATGGCCTAGTCCGCATCCATTTCCTCATCAAACAACTGCACCGGGGCGCTTGGAGCAATTGTAGAGATGGCGTGCTTGTAAACAAGCTGTGGTGGGCGTCCGTCACCGCGAAGCAGAACACAGAAATTGTCAAACCAAGTCACCACACCCTGAAGTTTAACGCCATTGACCAAGAAGACTGTCAGGGGGGTCCGGGACTTCCGGACGGCATTCAGGAAGGTGTCTTGCAAATTCTGTTTTTTGTCGGCGGACATGACGGGAATCCAATCTGGCCTGTTCTTGTTATGTGTCGCGCTAACGGGATTACAGCTTCAGTGCAAGTGCGAACAGCCGTTACCCCCTCCAAAAGCTGAGGGAAAGGGCTGGAATCAGGGCTAAAACCTCCAATCGCCCGAGAATCATTGAAAAAATGATCAATGCTTGCGCAGGCCCAGTTAAGTCCACTGGATAGCTCCCCAGTACGGCTGCTGAATTGGTCAGACCGCCAATAGAGAGACGTATGGCCGGGATGAAATCCAGCCCCAGAAAGGCAAATCCGGACATGAGCAGGAATATCGAGAGTACGTAACCGATCAGATAAACCCAGACCCCTATCACGCTTCGCTCGTTCAATTCCCGATCCCGGAAACGAAATCCCAAGACCGACTGCCGATATCCGAGTTGACGGAATTCCTGACCAGCCCTTCGGGCCAGCACAATGAAACGCGCAATTTTGACTCCGCCCGCTGCAGACAGCGCCGACCCGCCGATCAAGGCCGGCATAACCAGCACAGGAAGAGGAATGCGGTTGTAATCTGCAGGGTCAGACAGAGAGAGGCCGGACGTCGACAAGGCTGACAAAGCCCAAGACAATCCCTCCGTTACATTGAGATCGGACGCCACCGCAAAACCGACAAATACGAATAGCAATCCTACGAAAAGTGTAACTTCAGGGTCCGTAACAGCTTTGAACGGCTTCCGGTCCTTGAGCGGCAACCAGATCGCCAGGCCCATGGCGCCAACCAGTAGACCAATGCCCAAAACGATAGATGGTCCTGTGTCCAGTGGTGCGCGCATGATGCCTTGTGGGTGCACCAGGCCAGTTGTCAGCGCACTCACCGAGTCGCCCAAGGCGCGTTCGGCCGGAACCCCCATGAAGACCAGAGCGGAGAACAGGGCGAGTATTGAAATCACCATCAATATGCTGACCACGCGGGCGACGCGCGGGACAGCATTGAAGAAGCTTGTTTCCGGCACGGTAAACAAGACGGTTCGATGAATGCCTGGACCGCCGAGATTGAGCGCAGCCAACACGCTGGCAGCTACCGTTATGGTGGCGAGTCCCCCCAATAGGTGCAGCATGCCGCGCCAGACAACCAGGCTGATTGGCCACTCATTGTTCTGGACAGAAATGACCGATTGTCCGGTGGTCGTAAGACAAGCAGTCGCCTCATGTATCGCGCTGAGAACGCTATCGTTTTCGACCCCCAGCACAAACGGCAAGCTAGTCGCCACCGGCGTGATAAACCACCACAGGATAACCGTTCCCAACGCATCGGAGGGTCGGGCCTTCCTATCCGGTTTGGGTGTGAGCAGCAGAACGCTGCTTGATACAACGACAATACACAGGACCATCGTGCCGAAGGCAAAGGTCTGGCTGTCTTCACCCGCTGCAATCGCCATGAAGATTGACGGAATGCTGGCGGCAGCGACGATCAGCAGTAAGAAAGCAAGAACGCGGACGACAGAAGCGTAGTACATGATTTAGAAAAAGTCCGGACTGACCCGGAAGTACTTTTCAACCTTTCGAACCATCTCTTCCTGATAAAATATGATCAGATGATCTTCGGCTTGGACTGTAACATCAGGTCCGGCAATGAATACTTCCTTGCCGCGTATGACAGCAGCAGCGGTCATGCCTTCCGGCAAATCATCATAGCCAAGCGGCTTGCCGATCAGCGACGACGACTCGAGCGTTATTCCCTCTGCAACTTCCGCTTTGCCATCTTCAATGGACTGAAGCCCGAGAATACGCCCCCGACGCATGCGCAGTAGGATCTGTGAGACCGTGAGGGCCCGCGGATCGAGAACGGCATCCACTCGCAGATCACGTGCCAGCCCAGCCAGCTCAGTCGCATTCACGAGTGCCAGAGTACGTTTTGCGCCCGCACGTTTGGCCAAATTGGAAATCAGCAAATTGGCCTTGTCGTCATTGGTAATAGCAACCACGAAGTCGGCTTTCGGCGCACCAGCTTCCGCAAGGATATCAGGGTTCAGCCCATCGCCCTGAATGACGATCGTTCGCTTGACCTCGGACACGACTTCATTGGCCCGTTCCACATTGTGCTCAATGAGGCGGATGCGGTTCTTGCCTTCGCGCTCCAACGTGGTGGCAACATAGAGACCAACATTGCCCCCGCCAACAATCACGACATGCCCGGACTGTTCCGATTCCCGGTTGAAGATAGACGTCAGTCGGTCGGCATGTTCATCCAGAACGGCAACATAGGCACGATCTCCCACTTTCAGCACATCAGTTGCGCGAGGCGCGCGAACCGAGTCGCCCCGCCCTATCCCGACAATTCTGGCTGACAGGTCGGGAAAAAGGCCCCGCAGCTGATCTACAGGTGTGTCCAATAGAGGGTTGCTGTCATCGATCTCCAGACCAAGCAGGCGTACCTTACCCTTGCCAAAGGTCGCACTCATCACTGCGCCAGGCGTGCGGAAACGCTGGAGGATTGCTTCACCGACTTCAACTTCGGGCGAAATGACCATATCGATCGGGAGGCCTTCCCGCGAAAAGACATTCTTCCAGGCCGGATCGATATAGGATTGCTCTCGCACGCGCGCGATCTTGTATGGAACGGAAAAAAGCGTGTGGGCGATTTGGCAAATCACCATGTTGATTTCGTCGAAATGCGTCACCGCGATAATCATTTCGCAGTCAGCAGCGCCCGCCTTTTTCAACACATCAGGATGCGCGGCATGGCCCGTGAAGCCACGCACGTCCAAATCCGTAGAAACCTGGTCCACCAAGTCCGGATTTTCATCAATGATCGTGATATCATGCTTTTCGCGCGCCAAGCGCCGGGCAATTCCGTGCCCCACGCGGCCCGCACCGCAAATCAGAACATGCATGGTCTACAGCCCCTCAACGGCCTCAGCCGTCCTGACGAGTAAGATTCGAGTTTACGCCTAAAGCCTTTAATTTTCTGTGCAAGGCCGAACGCTCCATACCGATGAACTCGGCAGTACGAGAAATATTGCCATTGAATCGGGTGATCTGAAGCGCAAGATACTCTCGCTCAAACTGTTCTCGCGCATCACGCAGAGACAATCCGACAAGCTCTGCCGATCCGCTTTTGCCAACATCCCCCGGAATACCGGACGATTCGCGCGGCAGCTCATCAACACTTACCGGACGGCTGGAGTCAGATGGCGACAGGATCAGGATTCTTTCCACCACATTACGCAACTGCCGGATATTGCCAGGCCAATCCATCGATTGAAGAACGGCCATGGCCTCCGCTGAAAACGTACGAGGCGTCAGGCCAGAAGAATCAGCGATCCGGTTGGTAAAGTATGTGACGAGGTCCCCAATATCGTCTCGCCGCTCTGCAAGCGACGGGACCCGCAACGGCACGACACTCAACCGATAGAACAGATCTTCACGAAAGCGGCCTTCCGAAATTTCATGACGAATATCCTTGGTGGTGGCCGACATGACCCGAACATCTACGGTCACGTCCGACTTCCCGCCTACGCGTTGAAAACGCTGCTCGGTCAGGACCCGCAAAATCTTGTTCTGGGTCCCCAGTGGCATGTCAGCCACCTCATCAAGCAACAATGTGCCGGTATGAGCTTTTTCAAAGAGGCCAATTCGGGTTGTCCGACCCTGGGAGTCCTCTTCGCCAAACAGGGCGCTCTCCATCTGGTCCGGCGCTATGGTGGCCGCGTTCACAACAATGAAGGGGCCATTTTCGCGCAGGGAATTACGATGGATGAGCCGCGCGGCAAGTTCCTTGCCGGACCCGGCTGGCCCGGAGATCATCACTCTGGAATTCGTTGGCGCTACCTTCTCAATCGAAGCTCGTAATGCCGAAGCCGCCTGACTGTCTCCGATCCATTCTTCATTGTCACCGGCTCTGTTCTTCAGCGCAGCATTCTCGTATTTCAGCGCCGCGGACTCGATTGCGCGCTCCACCATGTGCAATAGACGATCAGTCTTGAACGGCTTCTCGATGAAGTCATAGGCTCCACGCCGGATCGCCGCGACGGCTGTTTCGATGTTGCCGTGACCGCTTATCACGATGACTGGAAGAATTGGATCAATCGACTTCAGGTATTTGAGGAGCGACAGCCCATCCATTCCACTGCCCTGAAGCCAGACATCCAACACCACGAGCCGTGGCGTTCGTGCACGGACTTCCTCAAGAGCGCGTTCGGCGGTGTCGGCCGTACGGGCTGAATAGCCTTCATCTCCCAGCACACCCGCAATCAGTTCACGGATATCTGGTTCGTCATCAACCACAAGAATGTCCAAGGCCATAACGCAGGCTCCTCTACACTAGTCCGGCACGTGCCGGTGATTCATCTGTTTCTTCTTCGGGCGTCACTTCAAAAGCGTCGTGCACCCGCATCGCATTGTGCGGCAGCCAAACGCGCACTCGCGCCCCGCGCATCCCATCAAGCCTGTTCTGAAGCGAGATAGAGCCACCATGATCAACTATGATCCGATTGACGATGGCCAGACCAAGTCCGGTCCCCTTTTCGCGCGTCGTGACGTACGGCTCCAGCAAGCGGTCGCGTGCGTCCTCTGGAAATCCGGGACCATTGTCTTCGATGGTAATATCAACGCCCTTGTCAGTATCCGAGAGCACAACTCGAATTTGGCCACGCACCTCAGCCTCTTCCGGCATGCCCTCGATCGCCTCTGCAGCGTTCTTGAGCAGATTGCCCAGCGCCTGACCGATCAGGCGTTCGTCGCCAAGATAGGAGACCTTTTCAAGCTCTGATTCAAACTCCACGGCAATATCCGGCGTAACCATGCCTTGAGAAAAGCTGGTCGCTTTCAACAGGGACGTCATATCGAACTGGCTGGCATTCGGCTTCGGCATGCGAGCGAATGAAGAAAACTCCTCAACCATTCGGCCTATGTCGCCTACCTGACGCAGAATTGTTTCGATGCACCGGTCAAATACGCCGTCAGTATCATCAATCTTGTCGGCATAACGCCTCCTCAGGCGTTCCGTGGACAGCATAATAGGCGTCAGTGGATTGCGAATCTCATGCGCGATGCGACGGGCGACATCTCGCCAGGCCAACTGTCGCTGCGCATTCACAAGCCGCGTTGTATCATCGAAGGTCAAAACGCAGCCGCCTGCCGGATCTGGCGCTGTCTTGAGCCTGAAGTGTCGTATGGCACCGTTGCGATTGATGTCGATAGACGCATCGACCGGAGAGTTCTGCTGTAATGTATCGTGAGCATATCGAACGAAGTCAGGTGCCACCGCGCCCAGGCTCTCACCGTCTTCAATCGCATCAATGCCGAGCAGGTCTCCGGCGGACCTGTTGGCAAGCGTGACAACCATATTGCCATCCATACGGATAACGCCCGCGCTGACTTCCGCCAGCAATGTCTCGACAAAGCGCCGGCGGTCTTCTTCCACTTCGCGCGCCTGGATGAGCGCATTTCGCTGTTCTGACAATTGCTCTGTCATCGCATTGAACGACTGGCTCAGAGCATAGACCTCGTCCTTCGCACCCGTCACAGGAACGCGAACAGTGAGATCTCCGTCGCGCACGGTATGAGCTGCAATTGCAAGGCGACCAATGGGGCCGGTCACCCGACCAGCTGCTTCGAGGCCCAGTCGACCAGCGAGCAGCAGAACCAGCGCCGCGATTTGCGCATAGCCAATGGCGAAAATCGTCTGCAACCGGCCACCCTGCCGCTTGGCATTATTGTATTGAATGATCTCGGCTTCGGCTTCGCGGA
Organism: Hyphomonas sp. UBA4494; assembly: GCF_002388935.1. Taxonomy (NCBI): domain Bacteria; kingdom Pseudomonadati; phylum Pseudomonadota; class Alphaproteobacteria; order Hyphomonadales; family Hyphomonadaceae; genus Hyphomonas; species Hyphomonas sp. UBA4494. The sequence continues at coordinate 169,290 of NZ_DGNK01000012.1, read as the reverse complement.
GACGCACGGCAGCGTTCCGATCAAAATTCTTCACCGCATAGATGTATCCATCCAGCGGTTCCGTAATATGGATCAGGGCTGTTGCGATGCCTCGATTTTCATAAAGCGTGGTCGCAATCTCGCCCCGGTCCGCCTCTTCAAAGGCAGGAGCCGGGGGCGGAATCAGGATCGCATCCTGCACGCTCTCCTGAGCAATCAGTTCAACACCATCGGCCCCCAAAATGGCGATGGTGAGGAAATCGCGAAAGGCGAGTTCCGAACGCAAGCCTTCCGAGAATGCGAGGGACGCTTCAGATGACAGGTTTCTGGCGGCTTCTGCGTCTGTGAGATTGGCCTCAACTTCACGCGCGAAGTTTTCAACATCAAGCGCGGCGAGGCGCACATCCACGTCAAACGTAGTCTCGAAATTATCGACATAGGTACGAAAGATTTCAGCGTTCTTTTCCATGACGGAATCGACGCGCTCTCCAAGCCAGTTATCCAGGCCTTGGGTAAAAATGGCTCCCAGAAAAACCGCGACGATGGCCGATGGAACAAGCGCGGAGAAACCGAACAGCATGACGAAACGGCGGGCCAGCCTGCCGCGTCCCTCGCTCTCGCTGTTCGACTGGATCGTCAGATACTCGCGAACAATGATGGTCGCGAGCACAATAATGACGACAAAGTTCAGCCCCAGCAGCCAGGGTGTGGCGCCGGCGGTCGGATTGTCAGGATCAACTCCGGATATGGCAATGAAGGTCGCAAACACGGCGACGAGAGCCGCAATGATAAAGAGACCTTCAAAGAGTGCCCAACTGGCCTTGGTGGCTTGCTGGCTCAGTACATTCGACAACGATACACCGTTCTACACATGGCCGCCCCGGCCCAGTTGCGCTTAAGTCACACTTTCGTGCCTCAAAAGCAACAGTGGTGCAGTAAAGCCACAGTCGTCGATGCAGTCAATCACTCTTCTGCAATCCCCAATGCGTTGATCTTGGCTCTCAACGTGTTGCGGTTCATGCCCAGCAATTGCGCGGCCTTGACCTTGTTGCCCGCAGTCACTGAAAGAGCCAACCGGATCAGAGGTCGCTCAACCTGATCAATGACGTTGGAATACACACTGGAATCCTCGTGGTCGCCACTCGCAATCAGGTCCCCCATCACATAGCGGTGCAACAGGGTTTCAATATCTTTTTCAAAGCCCGCACTCGATCCCTTCTGCTCGCTGGCACCGGCGCGGAGCTCCCGCTCCACATCGCGCAATGTGATCGTTTCGTCGGGACAAAGCACTGCCAGCCGCAAGACAAGGTTTTCAAGTTCACGCACATTGCCCGGCCAATCATAGGCGGTGAGCAGATCAAGCGCTGATTTGTCCAGCGTCTTGGCGGCCAGGCCCTGTCGCTGTGCCCGGATGAGAAAAGCCCGAGCGAGCTCAGGAATGTCCTCCTTGCGAAGTCGCAGAGGCGGCATGGTCAGCCGCACCACATTCAGTCGATAATAGAGGTCCTCGCGGAACTTGCCGTCATCAACCAGCCTACCGAGGTTTCTGCGGGTGGATGCAATGATCCGCGCGCCACTTGAATCCCGCATCAACTTCACAAGCTGCGTCTGCGCTTCAGCGGGAAGATCACCAATCTCGTCCAGATAAAGTGTGCCGCCTTTCTGGTGGACAGCGCCCTGTTCGCCATTGTGGCCAAATAGCTGACGATTGATTTCCGAAGCAGGTAGTGCCGCAAGATCCAAAGCGACGAAGTTTCCATTTTTCGCGTCGCCAAGTTGATGGATCGCACGTGCCGCCAACTCTTTGCCGGTCCCGCTCTCTCCCTCAATCAGCACAGTCAGATCGGTGTTCATCACTTTCGCGATGATCCGATAGACTTCCTGCATCGCATCAGACCGCCCAATCAACGGAAGACCCGCATCGCTGATGGCCTTTTGAGACTCGGGATTGATTGCGCGGGCAGACACTTTGGGTTGTGATTTCAAGGCGCGCTGGACAAGCCCGGACAGCATGTCGATGTCGAATGGCTTGGGCAAATAGTCGAACGCACCATGCTGCGCCGCCGAGGCTGCGGTCAGGATTGTATTCTGGCCACTCATGACGATGAAGGGCAGATCGGGTCTGGCGAGCTTCAGCGAAGGGAGCAGGTCAAAAATGGAGGCGTCCCCAAGGAACACATCCGAGACGACCACGTCGCCCTCCCCGTTACGCACCCAGCGCTCCAAGGCCTCAGGGGAACTCGTCGCCCGGACCTCATAGCCCGCAGCCACGAGGGTCTGGTTCACAATCAATCGAATGCTTGCATCATCTTCTGCAAGCAGAACGGTTTTCTCAGCCATCGGTCTTTTCCCCAGTACCAAGCGGTAACAATACTGAAAAGCGCGTCGAGCCCGGCACGCTGTCTACACGAATCTGGCCGCCATGAGCGGTCACGACTTCCTTTACAATCGACAGTCCAAGCCCACGGGCCCCAGACTTGCTGCTCTGGAAAACCTCGAAAATGGTGTTTTGCCGATTGCGAGCTATGCCCTTTCCGGTGTCTTCTACCGAAACCAGCATTGCGCGGCGAAGACCTGCACCCAGTCGCGCCTGACGGAAAGAAAGACCGGCGGCATAGGAGGTTCTTACCGTCACCTTGCCCGGCGTGTCGCCGTCCATCGCGGCTTCCGCAGCATTGCGGATGAGATTTTGGAAAGCCTGCTGCAGATGGTCAGAATCCCCAATCACTGGTGGAAGCGATGGATCAAAGTCCCGTTTGAATTCCACCTTGCTCCCCATCGCGGCACGTTCCGAGGCCAAAACGCGCTCCAGGAGAGCGTGGATATTGAAAGGCTCCATGTGCGGCGCTGAAAACAGTTCGAATGCCGAAAGGCGGTTCACCAGTCGTTCTATGCGCCGGGCCTCTTCCTTGATGATTGATAGCAACTCGGACTGGCCATCGACCGATTGGCGTTCGAGCAATTGCGCGGCACCGATAATGCCGCCGAGCGGGTTTTTCACTTCATGGCCCAATATGCGACCGAAACCAGCCACACCAGCGGCAGACTCGTTGACGTCCCGCGTAGCGGCTTCGCACATGGCGATCATGAAACCATTATCGTCAGTTGATCTGACCCAAATATCGCAGATCTGTCGCGACATAAGACCAGGACCGGTGATCGGAGTCCCTGGCGCAGTAATATCGCCCACGGTTCGATGGGCCCGGTCAAGCAGTTCGAAGACCGGGGAGTCGTGATAGACGATCTCGCTCAGAGGCTTGCTGCGAAGGCCCCGACGAGACAGCTGCAACAGGCTTTCCGCTGCCGCGTTCACCTCAACAACCTTCCTGCGTGAATCAATCAGCAACAACGCAATAGGAGACAGATCTCCCAACCTCGGAGCTGACATGGCGACGTCGCTGGCCATCAGGCGGCCTCCATTTCTTTGGTTCTTGAGTAGACGGCACGAAGCGCCGATTTCAGTTCTTCGAAATCGGCGATTTGACAGAGCCGGGAGCGAAGCCTCCGCCGCGCATCCGATTCGAGCGGCAGGTGGACAGCATCAATCGCCGCCGAAACGTGCTTGCGTACCGTGCGAAGACCGAGAAACTCTCCGTAGAGTTCAACACTGTCAGAAACCTGCTCAAGCAGACTATCGAGTTGCTCGGAAAGGCCAGGCATATGGAAGATTCTACCTTCGAGATGAGCGCTGATTTGACCCGGCAGCCAGGGACGACCCATGGCGGCGCGGCCAATCATGACGCCATGCGCGCCCGACTGCGCAAGCGCAACATCAGCATCTTCGGACGTCTCGATGTCGCCATTCACGATCACTGGCAGGGATACCGCCGCAACCGTGTCAGCCACCCGCGCCCAGTCTGCATTGCCTTTGTAGAATTGGCATCGCGTCCGGCCGTGAACGGTGAGCATACAAATACCCATCCGCTCGGCAGCGGCCGCGATCTCCGGCGCGTTCAAGCTCTGGTCGTCCCAACCAAGGCGCATTTTCAATGTCACGGGCAGGCCGGCTGCGCCATCAAGGGCAGCTTGAATAATTTCGAGCGCCAGAGGCACATCCCGCATCAGGGCAGAACCTGACTGCGCGCCCGTCACCTGACGAGACGGACACCCCATATTGATATCGATCACGTCGACGCCGGTCTCACGCAACAGTTGCGCCCCCCTCAGCATCGCCTCAGGACGGCTGGCCGCGAGTTGGACGATCCAGTGCCCCTGGCCATCATGACGACATGTGCGACGCACCACATCCGGACGAGCTGCAGCGAGCATGTCACCGGCAACCATTTCTGACACGACAGCAGGCGCGCCAAAACGACTTGCTTGACGACGCATCGGCGCATCTGTCGCGCCGGACATCGGCGCGAGCCATACTCGAGGTGCCCGAAAATTGGTCATTCTACTATCTTTCCGTTTTTTTAGACTTTCGCAAGTGCACAATATGCAAGCAGTTTTCCGCGAATGTCGCCACAATCACCTGTAGCCAACCTTTGCGACCTCCCATAAAAAGCGTCGTATGAACAAGGTGATCGCCATCATAGTCGCCGCAGGCCAAGGTCGACGGGCAGAGAGTGCACGTGCGAAACAGTGGTGCGATCTCAATGGCCGACAAGTCATCGAGTGGTCAATTGAGGCTTTCAGGACACACCCTCGTATTGATGAGATTATTGTCGTTACAGGTTCGGATGTCCCGGAGGATTTCACTCCAACACACTGCCTATGCGTATCCGGTGGAGCCACCCGCACACTATCCGTCCGCAACGGGCTCAATGCGATCAATGCCCCGCAAGACGACGCAATCGTCCTGATACATGATGCGGCAAGACCGGGGCTGACCCATAAGGTGATCGATGTTCTATTGGACGCCCTGAACACACATGCTGCTGCAGCACCTGCCCTGCCCGTCCAGGATGCGTTGAAACGACAGACGGACAACACCCTGGAGACCGTCTCCCGCGAGGCCCTGTTCCGCGTCCAGACCCCTCAGGCCTTCCGGTTTGGCGCCATATCGCACGCACTCGAAGAGGCGAGTGATGATCTGGTTGACGATCTGGCAGCGATTGAGGCGCAAGGCATCGAAGTAAAACTCGTGCGCGGCTCGGACTGGCTGCACAAAATCACCTATCCCGAGGATTTCGATATGGTTTCGAGGCTCATGGCACCACCAGTCAGTCATATGCGTATCGGAAAGGGGTTCGACGTCCATGCTTTTGAACCAGGAGATCATGTCACGCTATGCGGCGTAAAAATCCCGCACTCCGCATCGCTGAAGGGGCATTCTGATGCAGATGCTGCCTGGCATGCCCTCACCGACGCAATTCTGGGTGCGGCTGCACTTGGCGATATTGGCGATCACTTCCCTCCAAGCGATGACCGGTGGAAGGATGCCGATAGCGGCATGTTCCTCAAGCATGCCCAACGGCTTGTCGGCGAGCTGGGGCTAGCCATAGGAAATTGCGACATCACCGTGATCTGTGAAACACCGAAGGTGAAACCGCATCGGGAAGGTATGCGGGTTCAGACCGCGGAGTTGCTCGACCTGCCTCTGGAGGCAGTGAGCGTGAAAGCAACGACAACCGAAGGGCTTGGCTTTACCGGTCGCCGGGAAGGCATCGCCGCCGAGGCCGTCGTCACGCTTTACCCAACGACGACCGACTGAGGCTCAAATCTGCTCTTCACGGCAGGCCGAACTCCCCATATCGTGCGCCACATGTTTCCAGACCGACTCCGAAATCTCGCAATGTTGATCCTCGACGACGCGGCTCAAGCTCGCCTGCGCATCTGCACGGCCGAAAGCTGCACAGGTGGCCTTCTTGCAGGCTTGCTGACAGACATCCCCGGCAGCTCCGCCGTGTTCGAACGGGGCTTCGTCACCTATTCCAACCGCGCCAAAGAAGAAATGCTGGGCATCGCTGGCGATGTCATGGCTGACTATGGTGCCGTGTCCGAGCCCGTTGCGCGCATGATGGCAGAAGGCGCGCTGGACGCCAGCCGCGCTAATATCTCCGTTGCCATCACAGGCGTAGCTGGCCCCGGTGGCGGCACCCCCATGAAACCAGTGGGGACCGTCCATGTGGCGTGTGCGCGCGAAAATCGCGCCGTCATTCATGAAATGCTTCAGGTTGGCGATATCGGACGTGAGCAGATTCGTCTCGCGGCAATGGAATGCGCGCTGAAACAGATCCAGATGCAGATCGCCTAGGCTGAACCGCCATAACGCCGCTCGGCCTCGGCCAGGAAAGCCGAGAGGATCTTGTTGACCGCAAGCTCCTGATTGGCGGCGGCCAGCATGCCGATGAACGGATTCCGAAAATCATAATCGATTGAAAGCGAAATATCAGAGCCATCCTGGCTCGATGCAAGAATCGTCCACTCGGCTTTCAGCTTCCGAAATGGCCCTTTGACCAGGGACGCAACCACATTGCCGGCATTCGGGTCGGCCACGACTCGCGTGGTGAACCGCTCAACGAACCCCTTGAAGCCAACGGCGGCCTCTCCGATACAGGTAAAGCTGCCATCCTGGCGCGCCGTCATTTCGGACACGCGCATGGCGGTGATCCACTTAATGAAGTTCGGATACGCCGCAATGTCGGACACAAGCTCGAAAGCCTGCTCCCCACTATACGGAACACGAACAGATTTCGAGAAATGCGGCATGCCTAAACGGCTGCAGCGGCCATCTTGGCCTCACGCGCAGCCCGCAACCGGGCAAAATCTTCGCCCGCATGGTGCGACGACCGGGTAAGAGGTGAAGCTGACACCATCAGGAAACCTTTGGAGCGGGCGATTTCCTCATATGTCTTGAACTCTTCCGGCGACACATAGCGATCGATCGCGGCATGCTTGCGAGTCGGCTGCAGATATTGACCGATGGTCAGGAAGTCGATTCCGGCTGACCGCATGTCGTCCATGACTTGCATGACCTCTTCCTTGGTTTCACCCAAACCCACCATCAAACCAGATTTTGTGAATTGGGTCGGATCACGGTCCTTCACTTTCTCCAGAAGTCTGAGGGAATGAAAATAGCGCGCGCCCGGTCGAATGGACAGGTAAAGGCGAGGCACCGTTTCGAGATTGTGATTGAATACGTCCGGCTTGGCGTCGATCACCAGATTTTCGGCACCGTCCTTGCGCAGAAAATCTGGCGTCAGGATTTCGATTGTGGTACCGGGTGACATCGCCCGGATTGCCTGAATCGTGTTGACGAAGTGCATCGCCCCGCCATCAGGCAGGTCATCCCGATCTACCGATGTGATAACAACATGCTGCAAGCCCATTTCGGCGACGGCCTCTGCCACACGGCGCGGTTCATCTTCTTCTACCCGGCCCGGAGTCAGTGGCTTGCCTGTGGAAACATTGCAGAAACTGCATGCCCGGGTGCATATCTCACCCAGAATCATCATCGTGGCGTGTTTCTTGTCCCAACACTCTCCGATATTCGGGCATCCGGCTTCTTCACAAACAGTGACCAGCCCTTTCGACTTCACGATCTGGCGCGTTTCAGCATAGCCCTGCGAGGTCGGCGCTTTAACACGAATCCAATCAGGTTTGCGCAGGAGCGGCGTATCTGGCCGCGACTGCTTTTCCGGGTGTCTGTGCTTACGCGTGCTTTGCGTCAGATCGATGAGATTTGCCATGGCGTGAAAATGGACGTGACCAGCTGTTTCATCAAGGGAAATACACTGCAGAGTGTTTATGCAATCTTGCATTAGGGGTTGCGACAGTGTCGATAAATGACAGATTGTTACAATAAACATGAGGCAACGCCTCGGAGGAAACGAAGGCCATCATGACCGGACAGACCATCCCGGCACCTTTGCCATACCAGCCATCTCGCACCAGAACCGACCTTTTCAGCGCGCTCTTTCGCGCGAAAAAGGAATTCGGCGCGAACAAGACGATTCTCGTTGATGGCGACGACCGGCAACTCACCTACAAGGATCTTGTTCAGGGGTCCCTCGCCCTCGGATCAGCGTTGCGCCAAGGAACCAAATCGGGTGAGGCAGTCGGCGTGATGTTGCCCAGCGGCGCCGGTGCCGTGATTGGGTTTTTCGCGCTCAGCGCCTTCAATCGCATTCCCGCCATGTTGAACTTTACCGCTGGCTCGCGAAACCTGAAGGCCGCGCTTAAGGCAGGTCAGATAAGCCGCATCATCACGGCTCACAAGTTCGTCGAGCTCGGCGGACTCGAAGCACTGATGGAAGAATTGTCGGGCTCCGCCGAGATCGTCTACCTTGAGGATGTGCGCGAAAACCTGACACTGGCCAACAAGCTGATAGCCGCTGTAGGGAGCATCCTGCCCGGTCTTGTCCGGAAACAGTCCCGCTACAAATCCCCCGGCGTCATGCTGTTCACGTCTGGCACAGAGGGCGAGCCCAAAGGGGTCGTGCTGAGCCATGAAAACGTCATGGCAAATGTTGAACAGGTACGGGCACATATAGGTCTCAGCCCCGATACGGACAGTCTGTTCAATCCCCTGCCGACATTTCATTGTTTCGGCCTGACGGTTGGTGCGGTCTTGCCGCTCGTGGCCGGCATCCCGGTCATATTCCATCCCTCACCGCTGCAGCCCCGTGAAATCGTGCGACGGATCCGTGCGAACCAGTCGACCATCCTGCTCGCAACGGACACGTTCATCTCTCAATATGCCCGGATCGGGAATGACGGTGACATGAGCTCTGTGCGGTTGGCTGTGTGCGGCGCGGAACGGGTTAAGGATGAAACCCGCGCCCTGGTCCGCCGCAAATTCGAAATCGAAATCCTCGAAGGCTATGGCGCAACCGAAGCCTCTCCCGTCATCGCGGCCAATAAGTGGGAAGACAATCGGCCGGGAACTGTCGGGCGTCTGATGTCAGGCATGGAGTCCAAGCTGCTGCCGGTCGAAGGCATCGAAGATGGCGGTCGGCTACATGTTCGCGGGCCGAACATCATGATGGGCTATCTGCGGCCGTCAAACCCCGGCATGCTTGAACGCCCCGAAGGCGGCTGGCACGACACCGGCGACATCGTTGCGATCGATGAAAGTGGGATCATTCGTATCATGGGCCGCGTCAAACGCTTCGCGAAGATTGGCGGTGAAATGGTCTCTCTGGCGGTGGTTGAAAACTGCGCGAGTGCGATCTGGCCCGACAATCTGCACGCAGCCGTTACGCTTCCGGATCCCCGCAAGGGTGAGCAGGTCATTCTGCTCAGCGATACCAAGGCAAGCAATCGCGAAGACATTCTCGCTTGGGCCAAGAATCACGGCGTGCCGGAATTGTCTGTTCCGAAACGCGTCTATCATGTTGATGAAATCCCGGTCCTCGGAACCGGCAAGATCGACTATGGTGCTGTGCAGAAAAAAGTAGAAGCTCTGCTGAACGACTAAGCCGACGTCGTGCGTCGCACGGGCATGTGTTTTTTACCCCAATCCTTCAGGGTCAACAGGGCTGGAGCCAATTCCTGACCCTTCTCGGTCAGCACATAGTCAAACCGTTTTGGCGTCGTTGTATAGGCTATGCGTTCCAGCACGCCTGCTTCGACAAGCCGTTTCAAGCGGTCGGCCAGGATGTGTCGTGTCATACCGCTTGAGGCAATAAACTGTTCGAAACGGGACAGGCCCAGGAAGCAGTCTCGAAGAATCAGCATCGTCCAACGATCCCCAACCAGTGAAAGCGTTCGCGCAACCGGGCACCAATTATCGGATAAATCAGACCATTTCATGCTGACACACCTATACTGATTTGCCATAGTTCCAAAATGAAACTCATCTGAGAGGGTCCCATGGCAGGCAAATTCGAATTCTATTTCGACTATATCAGTCCATTTTCTTACGTGGCCAATGCCGCAGTGCAACAAATATCCGCCCGTACCGGGGCAGATATCGTGATCAAGCCAATGTTTCTGGGCGTTGTAATGCAGGCTACAGACAACAGGCCGCCTGGCATGGTGCCGGCGAAGGGTGCATACATGATGAAAGATCTCCAACGCTGCACAACCCGCTATGGCTTGGACTTTCGGATGAACCCCTATTTCCCGATGGTCAGTACCCGCAATCTGTTGCGCGCAACCTGCGGACTGGACAATGACCCCACTGAGCAGAAGCGATTCATGGATGCCTGCTTCCAACATATGTGGGCGTCCCCAACCCCACTCAAACCAGATGATGACGATTCGGTTCGGGCAATGTGCGAGCAGGAAGGGTTCGACTTCCGACAGATTCAGGAACTCGCTCAGGCAAGCGCCAGCAAGGACGCCATGAAAGCCAACACCGATTCAGCCATTGCCCGAGGAGCATTCGGCGCGCCGACATTCTTTGTCGGTGACGACATGTTCTTTGGGCATGACCGGCTCGACTATGTCGAAGAGGCTCTGAAGGCTCAGGCGTAAATGCCGGCCTGCTCGGCGAGTGTCTTGTAGGACTGTTCCGGGCGTGGTCCGAAATGCGCGATGACCTCGGCCGCAGCGATGTGACCAAGGTGCGCGCATGTCTCCAGCGGCAGTCCACGAGATATTCCGAACAGGAAACCCGCCGCATATTGGTCGCCGGCACCGGTTGTATCGAGAACCTGATCGACCGGCTCTGCCTTGACGCTGATGGGGTCACCGGCGCCGATCACGACCGATCCCTTCTCGCTGCGCGTAACCGCCGCGACGGCAGTGTCCTGTTGAAGCGCAGCCAAAGCCGCGTCGAAATCTTCCGTTTCGTACAGGGAGAGCAGCTCTTCCTCATTCGCAAACAGAATGTCGACATTGTTGCGAACCAATTGAAGAAAGCTCGCACGATGCCGGTCTACACAGAATTTATCCGACAAGGTGAGCGCCACTTTGCGGCCAGCGGCCTTGGCTATTTCTGAGGCAAATACAAACGCTTCCTTGGCATCTTCGCGGTCAAACAGATATCCTTCCAGATAAAGAATGCCCCCTGCCCGCACGGTGTTTTCGTCCACGTCATCCTTGGAGAACAGGACCGACGCGCCGAGGAATGTGTTCATGCTCCGCGCACCGTCTTCCGTCACGAAGATGATGCTGCGTGCCGTGGCGGGTCCGCTCTCAAGAGGTTTCGTCGCAAAGGGCACACCCGACGCGGTCATCTCGCGTGTAAACTGGCTGCCGAGTTCATCCTTAGAGACTTTGCCAATATAGGCGGCACGTGCGCCGAAGCTCGCAAGACCGGCGATCGTGTTGGCGCCACTGCCGCCAGATGTATAGAATGGGTCCACCGCGGCCTTGGTCAGAGCTTCTGCACGATCTTCCTCGATCAAATTCATCGCATTCTTGTGAATGCCCCATTTTTCGAGGAACGCATCGTCCGTTTTCGACATCACATCCACAATGGCATTTCCCAAGCCGACGACATCGAAGCGGATTTCACTCATTTCACAGATTCCCTGATTGCTCGGCGCCAATTGCCAGAGCTGCCTGCTGGACGCAACAGCTGCGCATGATAAACGCCTGCGGATGAAAATTGCATATTTGTCCTCCCAAGTTACCCAGCCCGGCTCTCCCATCCGGCGGTCCGATGCGTTCGAGCACGATTACATGATGCGCGCATTGAGACCCGAATTCTCAGAGCGTGGCATGGACATTGTGGATATCTGTTGGGACGATAGTTCTGTTGATTGGTCAAACCATGACGCCGCGCTGATTGGCACGACGTGGGATTATTGGGACCGACAGGACGAATTCCTGACCACGCTTGAGACCATTGAGGCTCAGACACGCTTGTTCAATCCTGCCGCGCTGGTCCGCTGGAACAGCGACAAGGTCTATCTCAAGGATCTCGCAGCTCGCGGCGCAGATCTGATCCCGACTCTCTGGATTGATGAGATGACCGACGATCAGTACCGAAGCGCCTTTGACGCGCTCGGCGAAACGAAACTGGTGTTCAAGCGTCAGGTCGGCGCAGGGGCGAGCGGTCAGCACTTGCTGAACTCAGATGACCCAGCCCCCAGGATGCCACACCCAATGATGGTGCAGCCCTTCCTGTCGACGATCCAGACCGAAGGCGAACTGAGCTTCATCTTCATTGATGGTGAGCTGTCGCACGCGCTGATCAAGCGCGCCAAGCCCGGCGACTATCGCATTCAGTCGACTTATGGCGGCCAGGAAGAAACGATCGAGCCGAGCCGGGCGGATCTGGACGTAGCGCGGGCGATACTCGGTCTACTCGACGACATCCCGCTATACGCCCGGGTCGACATGCTGCGCCATCCTGACGGCTCCCTGCTCCTGATGGAACTCGAATTGATCGAGCCATATCTTTATCCGGAACAGGGCGCACGTCTTGGAGGACTTATCGCCAAGGCCGTGGAGACCCGTCTAAAAGCGGGTTAGGCGACCTTAATCGCCGAGCGTGTAGACGAGCGAGAATTTCGTGGCGGTATCGGTTGCCTCATAGGTTGGCTGAGGCGCAGTGTCGTGGCGCACATCGAAGGACACGCGAGCCGCGAGGTGGCCATTCAACGCCGCGGTCAGTCCGATACTGTTATTGATCTGAGTGGATTCCTGACCATAGACCACATTGGTCTTGTTGCTCAGAGACACAGCCTCATTGAAGGCATAGAAATACTCAGACTGCGCTACCGCACCCAGTGACTCTTCAGTACTCGCCGGCGTGATCGTTTCAGCCCCGGTGCTATCCGTCGTGATCTGACGTTTGACTTCATCAATCTTGAAACCAGGGCCGCCGCGCACCGTCCAATGATGGTCTTCATCATCCAGGACATGCCAACCGACACCCCCACCAACAAAAGTACGGCTGTCGAAGCCGGTAAACTGGTCGACCTCATAGGAGGCCCGTCCGAAAGTGAACATCGTGTCGTTGAAGTCATGCTCCAGGTCCACCGCGCCGAAGTAGCGGTTACGGCTCTCAACGCCATCTTCCTTGCCGTAGTCTCCGGAGAACTGAATCCCGAAATTCCAATCGCCGGCACCGCGATCAAGGTCGATGCCGAGACCGGCTTCAGACGTTTCCGTGTTCCCGGTTGTCAGTCCTGCGCTGAGGGAAGACTCCCCCGACCAGCCATCCTCAGCCACAGCTGGCAGGCCGGACAGAAGACAGAGGGAGGCTGCGCCAAGGACGAATTTTCCTATGCGGTTCATGCGGTACGCTCCATTTTTACCTGTGCGATGCGGTGTCGGTTGGAGGTGGCCGTGATTTGGTTAAATTTGGGCGAACTGGAGGCAAGCCGCGTGTAGTGCAGTCGCGACACACCCTACCCGTCAGGCTTTGGGACCAAGAGACGATACAGCGGACGGGTCAGATGTCTTGGGTTTGAACCGGCACAAATCGGATATGGCGCAATGCCAGCATTCGGGTTTGCGCGCCTTGCAGACATACCGCCCGTGCAGGATCAGCCAGTGGTGCGCGCCCTTCTTGAACTCGGCAGGCGTCGCGCGCTCCAGCCCGGCTTCGACCTCGTCCGGTGTCTTGCCGGGGGCTAGCCCTGTCCGATTCGAGACGCGGAAAATGTGCGTGTCGACCGCAATTGTGTGGTGCCCAAAGGCTTCGTTCAGAACCACATTGGCGGTCTTTCGGCCGACACCGGGCAAGCGCACAAGTTCTTCCCGCGATTGCGGCACGTCGCCGCCGAATTCATCCAGCAACATCTGGCTCAGCGCGATGACGTTCTTGGCCTTATTGCGCCACAAGCCAATCGTCTTGATGTGCTCCGCGACGCCGGCCTCCCCCAGCGCCAGCATCTTTTCCGGCGTATCCGCAAGCGCGAACAATTTCGCAGTGGCTTTGTTCACTCCGACATCGGTGGCCTGTGCCGACAAGGCCACAGCCACGACCAGCGTGTACGGATTCACGAAATCAAGTTCTGTGCGAGGATCCGGGCGATCTGCGGCAAGTGCCGAAAAGAGCGCGGTCGCCTTCTCGGGTCCAAAAACGCGCGGAGCACGCTTCTTCTTGGTTTTCGGGGTGGATTTGAGCTGTGTCATTCCGCCTGTCTAATGCCCCCTCGCCTTCGCACAAGGCCATGCTATTTTAGACATATGACCCCGCCGAACGAAATCATCTATATGGACGCCGTTCTTCGGCCCAATCAGTCGCTCAGTCAGCGCGGTTTCGCCATGGTCATGGCAGTTGTCGGCGGCGTCAGCTTCCTGACGGGTATCGCCTTCATCTCAATGGGGGCCATCCCCGTGATCGGCTTCTTTGGTCTGGATGCCCTCGCCTTCTACTTTGCATTTCGCATGTCCTTCCGACAACAGCGGGAAGAAACCCGAATCGTCGTGACAGCTGAAGAGCTGCGGTTAACTCACAAAGGCGCCAATGGCAGCGAGAAGTCAGCGACTGTGCCGTCCGCCTTCGCGAGAATCGAACTCGATGAGCCGCTGAACGCGGATAGCTGGTTGCGGGTTGAATACGGCCAGACCGCCTATGTCATTGGGCGTTTCCTGACCTTGCCAGAACGAAAGTCGCTGGCCCGCGCGACACGCGCAGCACTACAGAATGCAAAACGCGAACGGCATATCGCAAAAAAATGACGCCTGCGTCATAGTTTTTTCAGAATAGCCGTGTTAAGGTGACGCCGACGTCATAAATCGAGCCTGAGACAAAGGCTTACTGTCGGAGGAAAATTGATGGCTGCTGATACGGTTCACCTGCTTGATCACCCTGCCCTGGAGCGCCCAAAGATCACTCACCGTGATCCGCTCTTCGAAGGCTATCTCGAAATTGGCGAAAAGGCACCGCCTGCCAGTTCGCTGCCTCTTGCGGAGCTGCACCCCGAGGATCCGGAACTCTGGCGGCAACAGGCGATGTGGGATCGTTTCGAGCGACTGCGCAATGAAGCCCCCGTGCATTACACAGCTGACTCCTTTGTCGGCCCGTTCTGGTCGATCACCCGCTATGAAGACATCATGGCGGTCGATACCGACCACAAACGCTTCTCTTCCAGCTGGGAACATGGCGGCATCACGCTGGGCAGCCCACCGGAAGATTTTGAGCTGCCGATGTTCATCGCAATGGATGAACCGCGCCACTCTGAACAGCGCAAGACGGTCCAGCCAGCCGTTGCCCCAAACATGCTCAAGGAATTCGAGCCACTGATCCGCTCGCGCACCCAGGGCCTGCTCGACTCCCTTCCGGTTGGTGAGCCGTTCGACTGGGTCGACACCGTCTCCATCGAGCTGACCACGATGATGCTGGCCACGCTGTTCGACTATCCATTCGAAAAACGTCGCGACCTGACCCATTGGTCCGACATGGCGACCGGCATGAACAATCCGGACATCTGCCCCGGCGGGGAAGAACAGTGGAAGCGCGAAATGATGGAATGTCTCGCCACTTTCATGCAGATCTTCCAGGAGCGTGGCGCACAGCCACAGAAGAATGATCTGATCAGCCTGCTTGCGCATGGTGAGAAGACCCGCAACATGACGCCAATGGAATTGCTCGGGAACGTCATTCTGCTCATCGTCGGCGGCAATGACACGACCCGAAACTCGATGACCGCTTCGGTCTACGCGCTGAACAAGTTCCCAGCAGAATATGACAAGCTGAAAGCAGACCTGTCGCTGATCCCGAACATGGTCTCCGAAACGATCCGCTGGCAGACGCCGCTGGCTCACATGCGCCGCACGGCGCTCGAAGACGTCGAGATGCACGGCCAGACCATCAAGAAGGGCGACCAGGTTGCCATGTGGTATGTCTCAGGCAACCGGGATGAACGCTTCTGGGACCGTCCGAACGACTATATCATCGACCGTCCCGATGCGCGTCGGCATATCTCGTTCGGCTTTGGTATCCATCGCTGCGTCGGCAACCGTCTCGCAGAACTGCAGCTTCAAATCCTGTGGCAAGAACTGATGGAACGCTTCAGCCATATCGAAGTGCTCGACGAACCATCCTTTTCTGCAGGCGGCTTCGTGAAGGGCTACACCTGGATGCCAGTGGTCCTGCACGGCAAATAAGTTTTGGCTGACGCCACGCCAAGACGATAAACCTCCCATCAGACCAGATGGGAGGTTTTTTCATGGACGTATCACAGGCAGTCGCGCAACGTATCTCCACCCGGGCCTTCAAGCCCGATGCACTTTCTGAAGCCGATATCCGCGAGTGGCTGAATCAGGCCCAGCGGGCGCCCTCCGGCGGCAACACACAGCCTTGGCGAACCATTGTCGTCACTGGCGACGCCAAGGATGCCGTCATCAGCATGGCCGCGCCTGTACTGGCTGCAAACCCAAAGGGTCAGCCAACAGATCGCCCAATTTATCCGAAAGACCTCTGGGAGCCCCACGAAGCGCGCCGCCGCAAAGTGGGCGAGATGATGTACGAAACGCTTGGCATTCCGCGAGAAGATCGCGCAGCGCGCATCGCCTGGTTCGCCAACAATTTCCGTTTCTTTGACGCCCCCGTGGCGACATTCATCGTCATCGATGAGCGGATGGGACATGGTCAGTGGGGTCACACCGGCATGTACCTCCAAACCCTGGCACTGCTCGCGGAAGAGCGTGGCTGGGGGACGTGCATGCAAGAATGCTGGGGCATGCTGCGCCCCGCCCTGAAAGACCATTTCAAACTGGCCGATACCGAAATGGTCTGGTGCGCGATGGCGGTCGGAAAGCCTGATCCATCCCATCCGGTAAACACATTGCGGGCAGAGCGCGCACCATTGGAAGAGATAGCAGAACTGCACGGCTTCTAATTTCGGCCCTATTCCTGCCGGATCGGTATGGCGCAATGGGATCATGCTCACACGTCGTGCCGCCATCTTGGGAGGTTTCAGTGTCCCGCTTGCGCCGATCCGCCTCGGGCAAAGAACGCTTCCGTGGCAGACTCGCCTCGCATTTGCTGCGAGATCCCAGATCGGGATCACACGCATGTATGACCCGGCCTATGCCCACCTCTCCTATCCGATGGGAGATGTGGAAAGATCGCGGGGCGTGTGCACCGATGTGATTGTGAGGGCCTATCGCGATGCGTTCGCAATGGACTTACAGCAACTTGTTCATGAAGACATGACCACCGCTTTCAGCAAGTATCCGACAATCTGGGGCCTGACCCGCCCTGACCGCAATATCGACCATCGTCGCGTACCAAATCTGGAAAAATATATCGAACGCCACGGCCTCGCCCTGTCAACGCCGCCAGACGATACAGGCTGGAAGGCAGGCGATCTCTATACGATGCGATACAAGGAAAGCCTTCCTCATATCGGAATTGTTTCTGACAAAACCACACGGACGGGACGCCCTCTGGTCATTCATAATATGGGTTGGGGAACGTCCGAGGACGACATTATCGGTCAGTTTCAGCATGAGCGCCGCTTCAGGCTGGCGCCTCGACCGGCTGCTTGACCCTGCCCGAAATCAGAAAGACGGTCCCGATCGCAAGTAATGGCAGTATTCGATGATGATACCGGTCGGGTGGACCCGACAGAAGGGCAAACAGCGCGTCATTGGCGATGGCGATCAATCCAATACCTATGATGGTTCTACGAATATCTGCACCAGTCCGTCTCCAACCGAAGAATAGTGCGGCGGCAAATGCAAGATAGCACCCATACCTCAAGATCGTCGCGGCCAACTCCACCGGCACCGCGGCGAAAAATCCTTTCGCCTGATGTGAGGCGTAGAAGCGTTCCGGAAAAGGCTCTGACAAGACAGGTTGGAAATCGAATTGGGTTGCTGGCCCATAATAGCTCAGAAAATCCAAAAAGATGGTACGGGCCAAGGGTACAGGCTCAAACATGAATGCATCCTTGAGTATGGGAAGCGAATGGTGCTCCTCAAACTTGGCCAAGTCGAATTCGCCCTCTGAGGTCTTCCAGACATCCCAGAACAGATCACGCCGACCTTTGTTCTCTGGATAGGTTTTTATTCTAACCACTTCGTTAGCCGCTTTAGACAGAACCAGGTTTCCGGACCGGTCTGCTTCCCTCTGCAGCAATTCCGGCTGGACCGAGAATACACGGGCGGCGGGAAACGTTTTCGAAAGTCGAGGCGTCTCAGGCATGATCATGGCATCAAGCAGCACGTTCGTACCAAATGCGATGACCGCGGCAACCATGCCAGCCACGACTTGCCGCCTCGAACGGAAAAGCACCGCCGCCAGCACAGCGAAAACAAGAGCAAAAATCTGTCCTGATCCGTGACCTGACAAAAGCAGGCCAGCTAAAATTCCCACATATATTTCTGGAAGCTTACGTGCAGACAGGAGCAGTACGATAGCTGGAAAGAACCACGCATCGACCAGGACTGCGCTCGTATAGATCGGCTGCAGGCTGAGCACAATCAGTATACACAACACTATGCGGCTGGGGCGAATATCATAAACGCGGAACAACAGAATCCATGCGCCCGCAGCCATTGCGCTATTGAGGATTGGCATCGCCCAATACCCAACCAGTTTGTAAGGCAGCGTCAGAAGCAGGGCCGGAAACTTGCCCCTGAACCAGTTTGCCCCCTTCCCTGAATAGGCAATGGAGTCAGACATCACCAGCGGGAATCCGTTCAGCACCGCAGGCAAGATCAGTACCGCGAACAGAGCGTAAAGCCAGATCGCTTCCTTCGACGTGAAGCGTTGAAGGAGAGCGACAGGCATCATCCGCACCCAAGCACTATCTATTCGTCATCATCCCATGCATCCATGGGCTGTTCCGGCACGCGCGGCTGCTTTGCCAGCTGAATCACGGCCGCTTTCACATCACCGCTGTCGAACTCATCAACATCAGACTGCGCACGTTCCGGTGCGCGCGTATAGGAGAACACACTGACGGAAGCATCATCTTCGCTATCGAGATCGGCCTGAGCATCAATGCCATTGTCTGACGAAGCCATTTCCAGCCTGACACCCTCATCGGTCTCTGAATCCTCGTCATCGCCTTCTTCCATGAAGTCTGTGACGAAAGATTCTGTCTCCGCGATCTCAGGGGACTCCACCTCTGGCGCTTCTTGGCCGTTCAGGGCTTCCTCGTCCGGCATCTGGAAACCGTCCGGAATAACATCCGACAATAGCCCCTCGGCTTCGAGATCGGCTTTGCCCGGCAATGTGTCGAGGCTTTCCAGCCCGAAATGCTCCATGAAGGCATCGGTCGTGCCATAGGTGATTGGTTGACCCGGGGTTTTGCGGCGGCCCTTGATCTTCACCCAGCCGGTTTCCAGCAATGTATCGATTGTTGTCTTTGACACCGCAACGCCGCGCACTGCCTCAACTTCAGCTCGCGTGACCGGCTGGCCATAGGCAATAATCGCCAGCGTCTCGAGCGTCGCCTGGCCCAGTTTTTTCTGAACCTGACGCTCCTCCACAAACAAATATGAAAGATCGGAAGCCGTCTGGAAGCGCCATTTGCCCGCGACTTCGACCAGATTGACCCCACGGTTCACATATTGTGCCCGGAGCGCCATCAACACTTCGGCCGCTTCGACACCATGCGGCAAAGTCTCGGCAATCTGCTCGGCGCTCAGCGGCTCGCCAGCGGCAAACAGGATGGCTTCAGCACGGCGGATACCCTCGACCAGCGCTTCGCTGGCGCCTTCAGTCAGGGCCTCTTCGGAACGACGATAGGCAAACGCCAACTGCGCAACCGCGTCGCGTTCTGTTTCGGGAGTGTCGTCAGTCATCAAGTACTTCTCAAGCGGTTGCATCTCTGCCCCCTTCCGGTCTGATACCCGCATTGCGCAGGTAAAGTGGCGCAAAGTGCTCGTCCTGGCGCACATCGACTTCGCCATCGCGGGCGAGTTCCAATGCAGCCGAGAAGACACTTGCGGTGACAGACCGAGGCGGCAATTCCGGGTCCACGTCTGTCATGGTTGAGCGGATCTCGTCCAGCGAAGACCACTGCTCCAACTGTTGCCTGAGTGCGCGCAGTGTTGTTCGCGCCAGTTCCAGCGGCAAAACAAGCTGTTGCTCAATCGTGTGCGGGCGTTCCTTTTCGCGGCGATCGCGAATCGTCCCGAAGGCTTGTGTCAGCTCGTACAGCGACGCTTTGTATTCAGTGTGCTTGACGACTTTGGGCTGTACCGGCGCGCCGCGCAGGAAGACCACATTGTCGAGAATAGGCCCCGCTTCGAGTTCTTCGACGGCCCCGCGCATGGCATCAAGCCGCTTCAGGCGAAAGGCCAGCCGCGCTGCCATTTCTTCGCCAGTTGGTTCGTCTTCCGCGGCCTTTTCCGGCTTCGGCAACAAAAGGCGCGATTTCATGAAGGCGAGCCAAGATGCCATCAGAAGATAGTCGGCTGCCAGATCGATGCGCTGAGACTTCGCCTCTTCGATGAAGTCGAGGTATTGTTCTGCCAGCGACAGGATCGACAGATGCAGCAGGTCGACCTTCTGCCGGCGGGCAAGCTCCAGTAACAAATGAAGCGGGCCTTCATAACCGCCAACATCGACCGTAAAGAGATCGCCGGCTTCGGCCTCCTGCGCGTCTGCAGACAGCGCATCAATCGAGATCATTTCGGAGTTCATGCCGCCCCTGCCAAATGAGGAAAATATGACCGGAATGTCTGCCAGCCCTCCACGAGGTCGAACTCCTCCTGATGGGTCGAGAGTGCTTCAGCACGCAGTGCCCGCTCCAGTGGCCGTCCCGTCAGCTCTGGCGAAACAGCTGCGACTTCAGCCATTTCTGAATGGATCGCAAGTGGATCAGAAAGAAAGCCGGAACAGTGCAACAGCACGTCACAGCCCGCAGCAATCGCCGCTTCGCCCCGCTCGCCCAGGCTATCACCCAGCGCCTGCATCCCGAGATCATCCGTCATCAGCAAGCCATCAAACCCGATTCGCGCGCGGATCACGTCTTGAATCATGATTTTTGACAGAGTGGCGGGGACATTGGCGTCAAATGCATCATAGGAAATGTGCGCTGTCATCGCCATTGGCGCATCGGCGAGACGGGCAAAGGCATCAAAATCTTTCGCCAGTTCCGCTTCGCTCGCCGCTACGCGCGGCAGCTCCAGATGGCTATCGGACATGGAGCGCCCATGACCCGGAATATGTTTGATCACGCCGGCAACACCGCCGGACGCGAGCCCTTTCAGAGCCGCGCCCGCGAGACTTGCGACCGTTTCGGGATCAGTGCCAAAAGCCCTGTCGCCAATTACGTCATGTGCGCCCGGAACCGGCAGATCGACGACAGGCGCACAATCTGCATGAATCGACAGGGCAGCGAGTTCTGCTGCGATGAGCCTGTGGCCAAGCCAGGCAGCGGAAAGACCCCGCTCACGATCATTGGCATAAATATCGGCATAGTCCTGACCACGCGGAAAAAGAGGCCATTCAGGCGCCTTCAACCTTGCCACACGTCCACCCTCCTGATCGATAAAGATCAGGCACGGCCGATTCATCGCGTTCCAGATGTCATCGACGAGGCTTCGGACTTGGGTCCGCGATACGCAGGAGCGGCCCATCAGGATGACCCCCCAGGGCTGCTCGGCGGCGAACAGTGCCGCTTCCTCCTTCGTGAGCACAGGCCCCGAAACGCTGAGGATGCAAGCCCTGATCACTATCCTGTCACCACAATGCAATTGTCACCGCCGGCCTTCACCGCATCACAGAATTTCGATGCTTCAGACCGTTCCGCAAAGCTGCCGACGCGCAACCGATAGAATACACCCTTGGCCCCAAGATCGGCTCGTTGGATACGCTTCCGTGCACTCCGGTAGAGGCCGGGCTTTGTACTGTTCATTTTCGCCCAGGCGGTTTCAGCGGCGTCTTGTGAGCGGAAAGCTGCCAACTGGACGAGGTAAATACCATCATCGGTAAAGGCAAACTGTGAGGACGCTTCGCTGGCGGCCGGCGCCTTCCGCGGCGCGGGAGCAGGCGCCTGCACCACCGGATTCGTTGGCACGACACGCAGTGTCTCTTCCTCATCCTCTGGCATCGCCTCCAGGTCAGCCAGTGCGCGTACTTGCGCATCATCAGGCTCGATGCCTTCCCGGCCTGGCCTGAGCTCAATTGGGGGGCCGCCTTGCAGCGCATCACCACCTTCAGTGTCATTTGCAGCGAAGTCGGTGCCCGGCTCCACTATACGCTCGGAGTCATCCATCTGATCGTAGAAGCGCTTGTCAGTGTCTGGGACTGCAACACCTTCACGATCTTCAGGCGCACGCTTGTAGGGCTCTTTATCGGCGATGACGCTGGGGATACCGGCACCGTTGTCCCGAACTCCCTGACGATATGTGTTCCAAACAACTGCGCCGAAGACGAGCAAGACCCCCACGGCAAGCGCCAGGATGAGCGGTCCGCGCGTGGAATCGTCCTCGCGAACATCAAATCCGCGGTAATCGTCTTCGAACGGGGAATAATCCCGCTCGTCGTCCCGATATCGCCCCATGGAATCATCCTCAGATTAGGTTCACAGAGTTAAGATTACGGCGTGTTTCGTTAACGACACTTGAATATTCAAGAGCTTTCACCGGCCCCGGCCCGTGCAACGCTTTAAAACCTGTAAATGTGATGACAGTACGGCTAGCGCAGGACATCCGGATGATAGAGCCGTCGATGTTCCTCGATTGCGTAGGAATCCGTCATCCCGGCAATATAATCACAAACAATGCGCGCGCGGCGCGCTTCGTTAGCCTGTGACGCATCTTGCCGCCACGGGCTCGGCAGTGTGTCGGGCTCACTCAGGAATATTTGAAACAGCTCGGCGAGCATGCGTTTGGCTTTGCTGCGCATGCGGTTGACTGTGTAGTGTTTGTACATCCGCTCATACAGAAAGGCGCGCAGCGCCCGCTGACGGCTTTCCAACTCTTCGGAAAACGCAACCAGTGGCACGTCCATGGCGCGCACTTCCGCTGCGCTCTGTGGCGCGTACTGCTTTGCGCGCCGCCCGGTCTCGGCGGTCAGGTCGTTGACCCACAGGCCGATCAGGCGACGAACCGCCTCATAGGAGACCATCCGGTCGCTGAGATGCGCATATTCCAACTTCACCGCGCGGAACTCGTCTCCGACGATCGGCAAATTCATCAGATCGTCAATTGTGAACAGGCCGGCTGCAATACCATCATCAATATCATGATTATTGTAGGCGATGTCGTCTGACAGCGCTGCCACCTGCGCTTCCGGACCTGCAAATTGGTGCGGTTCCAGATCCATGAAGTTCGCATATTCCCGAAAAGCGGCCGGCAGTGATTCCATCGGTGTATCGCGCGTCACCATCGGGCCATTGTGCTTCACGAGGCCCTCCAGCAGTTCCCAAGTCAGGTTCAGGCCCTCGAAATTGGGGTATCGGACCTCCAGTTTGGTCACAATGCGCAGGGTCTGGGCGTTGTGGTCAAACCCTTCATAGTCCGCCATGCACGCGTCCAACTGGTCCTCGCCCGCATGACCGAAGGGCGGGTGGCCCATATCGTGGGCCAGCGCCAGCGCTTCGGCGAGGTCTTCATCAAGCCCGAGCGTCCTCGCAATGCTGCGCGCTATTTGCGCGACCTCAAGGGAATGCGTCAGACGCGTACGAAAATGATCGCCCTCATGTGCAACAAATACCTGCGTCTTCTGCTTCAATCGCCGGAAGGCGGTCGAGTGGATAATCCGGTCTCGATCACGCTGGAAAGGCGTTCGAGTCGCCGATGGCGCCTCCGGGAAATACCGGCCGCGGCTATCTTCGTGTCGGGTGGCATACACTGATCTCTTTTCCATTGGCTCGGGAATCCCTATGTTGAGGTCATGAGCACGACAACTGCCCCCGATGTGACCCTTACAGCCTCGGCTGCCAAGCGGATTAATGCGATTCTGGCCAAACAGGACGGCGTTGATTTTCTGCGCGTCTCCGTCGAAGGCGGGGGATGTTCGGGCTTTTCCTACAAGTTCGACTTCGACCAAGCGGCCAAGGAAGACGATATCGTCCTGGAACGCGATGGCGCAAGAGTGTTGATCGACGAAATGAGCCTCGAATTCCTGAAGGGCTCACAGATCGATTTCACGACCGAACTGATTGGTGCTGCCTTCAAGATCAGCAACCCGAATGCTACGGCGGCTTGCGGCTGCGGAACCAGTTTCTCGATTTAACTTGCTTCGCCCCACGGCATGTCCGCTAGCTGGATGACACCCTAGCGAGGAGACAAACATGCCGACCGCTCAGCCCTTCCGCATCGACATTCCCCAGGAAAAGCTCGACGCCATCATGGCGCGGGTGAAAGCCTATGACTGGTTTCCAGCCCCGGCCAATGAAGAAGGCTTTGCCTACGGCATGTCCACACCGGTGATGAAAGACATCCAGCGCTATTGGATTGCAGGCTATGATTGGCGCAAATCAGAAGAGATCCTGAACAAGTATCCCAGCTACAAAATCGAGATTGATGGTCAGATGATTCACTTTGTCCATGTCGTGGGCGAAGCTGGCGGGCGGCGCCCCCTGCTCATCACACATGGGTGGCCGGGTTCAGTTTTTGAATTTTGGGAAGCGATCGCGCCCCTGGCCTTTCCATCCCGCTATGGCGGCAAGGCCGAAGATGCTTTTGACCTGATCATCCCTTCCCTGCCCGGTTACGGATTTTCAGGGCGGCCAAAATCCCCGATCGGACCCCGAGGCACGGCCGCGCTTTGGGACACTCTGATGCGCGACATACTGAAATATGACACCTATCTCGCTCAGGGCGGCGACTGGGGCAGTATGGTGACCTCCTGGCTCGGCTTCAATCATGGCACAGTCGATGGCAAGGGCGGTTGCCGCGCGATCCATCTGAACATGGTCGGCTTCCGCCCGACACCCGCCACGCCGCAGACCGAGGCCGAAGGCGAATGGCTGGCCGCGTCGCAGGGCGCCATGCAGCGCGAAGGCGCCTATCTGATGCAGCAGATGACCAAGCCCCAGACGCTGGCGATGGCGCTAATGGATTCCCCGGTCGGCACTGCAGCGTGGATCATCGAGAAATTCAATGGCTGGTCAGACCTGTCCGACGGCGGACTTTTGGATACCTACTCAAAAGACCAGCTGCTCACCAATGTGATGATCTATCTGGTCAATGATGCCATGGCCACCAGCGTCTGGTTCTACAATGGCTTTGCGCAGGAAGGTGGCAATGCCCTGCCAGAAGGCGTCCGGTGTGAAACGTCGACGGCGTTCGCGAACTTCCCCGGCGAGCCCGTCTACAAACCCGCGCCGCGGAGCTGGTTCGAGAGAGCCTACAACCTCACCCGTTGGACGGATTTGCCGCGCGGCGGTCATTTCGCAGCGATGGAAGAGCCCGAACTATATGTCGAAGAGATCCGCGCCTGGGGTAACAGCGTAACTGAGCCTGAGGGCTGATGGCTGCCTGTCCGCAGGGTGATCCCAACCGAGCCGGGCGATGGCGCGTCACCAATCCGACCGCCGGGTGAAGCCGTCTATCTTGGCCTGGCTGCGGGGTTTTCGTCTTCTTCCGCAGCTAGGTCTGGTGAAATCCAGCAGTCTGGTCTGGCAACCAGTTGAATTTCACTGCGCGGATGGGACGGGCCCCAATGCATGGGGGCACCTACTATCCAGTAATTTGACTAATCGTCCTCGTGACAGCGGAGCCCTGCTCCCATCCGCAAGGACCGATCCCTGCACAAACCGGATGGCATCCGCCTGTCCGGCTATTTGCGCAGGTCCTTGGCCAGATTATCCAGCACGGCATTGGCAAATTTCGCTTCCTGCTCGTCGAAGAAATCATGCGCCAGAGACACGTACTCATCCAGGATGATGGCGTTCGACAAATGTTGGTGCGCGATGAATTCAGCGGACCCCGCGCGTAAAAGCGCGCGCATGGTTGCATCGAGCCGGGTCAGCTTCCATCCGTTTGCCAGCCTCCCAAGGATCGCCTTGTCGATGGCTGCCTGATGATCAACGACCGCGTTCACGATAGATTTGAAAATATCGGGATCGGCTTCCTCGATCGGTTCTTCGTTCGGACCAATGCCGAGCCGGTCTCCCATGAAGGCGCGAATGGTCGCGCGGGCCGACTTGCCGGTCTGCTCCATTTCATAAAGCGCCTGAACGGCTGCGAGGCGCGCTCCCGCCCGCCTCGCCCGTGTAACCTCGAAGGGTATATTCTGGTCGTTCACCGAATGAGTTCCTTGCGGAATTTGATCATGGCCAAACAGGCGTCTGCGGCATCCTTGCCCTTATTGCCGCGCTTGCGGTCAGCGCGGGCGAGCGCCTGCTCTTCATTCTCGACAGTCAGGATGCCATAGCCAATCGCCTGACGACGCTGCACGATCAGATCCATCAGACCGCGGGCGCTTTCACCACAGACATAGTCGTAATGGCTGGTTTCGCCCCGGATCACGCAGCCCAGTGCCACAGCGCCGTCAAACCGGCCACTGTCGGCCGCCATGGCAATCAGGCCCGGCAGCTCGAACGCGCCCGGCACTTCCATGACCGTCACAGTCGCGCCAGCAGCTTCAAGAGCTTCCAGCGCGCCAGCTTCCAGCTCATCGGAGATGTGCTTGTAGTATTTCGAAATGGCGACAAGAACGCGGTCTGCCATCAGTTGTTCTCCTCATGAAGATTGCGCCACCCCTCTATCGTCAGGCCGTAGCCGTCAAGGCCTGCCAAGCGGGTGGGCTGCGTTCCGGACAGGTAGATCATGCGACGTACGCCCAAATCCCGCAGAATTTGAGCACCGACACCGTATTCACGAATAGGCGCGGTCGGATCGGGGGCCACTGAGGGCTTCAGGCCGAGCCGTTCGGCAATGATGTTCGGCCGCATCGTGTTCACGAACACGACCACGCCCGGTTCTTCAGCGTCAGCAATCACGCGCATCGCGCGCTCAACCAGGCCGTGTCTTGGGCCGTTTTCTCCCAGCACGTCCGACAGGATGTCCATCCGGTGCACCCGCACCAGCGTTGTGCTGTCCGGCGTGATATCCCCGTGAACGATGGCGATATGTTCCGAATTGTCGAGCGCGTTACGGAAACAGACCGTCCGGAACCCTTCCCCGTAACCGGAATCGAGCGGCGCTTCGACGCGGCGCTCCATGAACCGGTCATTCTTTCGGCGCCAGGCGATGAGGTCGGCAATCGTGCCGATTTTGAGATTGTGCAGCTGGGCGAACGCGACCAGTTCCGGAAGACGGGACATGGTGCCGTCTTCATTCATGATTTCGCAGATCACACCGGCCGGATAGAGGCCGGCCATGCGGGAAATGTCGACGGCCGCCTCTGTATGCCCGGCGCGGACGAGTGTGCCGCCTTCGCGCGCAATCAGCGGGAAGACGTGTCCGGGTGATACGATGTCCTCATGATCCTTGGTCGGGTCGATGGCGACGGCGATTGTCCGGGCACGATCATGGGCCGAAATACCCGTCGTGACGCCGTCTTTCGCTTCGATCGAGACCGTGAAGGCCGTTCCCATGCTTTCCCGATTGTTCCGGGTCATCATGTCGAGGTTCAGCGTATGCGCGCGCTCCTGGCCCATTGCCAGGCAAATCAGCCCCCGGCCGTGACGCGCCATGAAGTTCACATGTTCCGGCGTGGCAAAATTGGCCGGAATGATCAGGTCGCCCTCATTCTCCCGGTCCTCTGCGTCGACCAGGATATACATCCGGCCATTGCGGGCATCTTCGATGATCTCGTCAATCGAGGAGATTGCTTGATGAAATTCGCTGCTCATATCTGCCCTTATCCCTTCGGCGCATCCGCGCCGATCATCCGCGCCACGTAGCGTGCCAGCATGTCGATCTCAAGATTGACGCTGGAACCGGGCTGCAACTGGTTGAGTGTAGTCACCTCCCAGGTATGGGGAATGATCGCCAACTCGAAATCACCATTCGGCAGGGCTTCAGCCACGGTCAGAGACACACCATTTACCGCCGCGGACCCCTTGGTCGCAAAGTAGCGCGCGATCTGTTCAGGTGGCCGTATGGTCAAACGATAGCTTTCACCTTCCGGTTCGACGGAAACTACCTGACCGACGCCATCAACATGGCCAAACACGAAATGGCCGCCCAACTCGTCGCCGAGTTTCAGGCTCTGTTCCAGATTGACGTGAGATCCAACCGTCCAGTCACCTAGAATCGTCTTGGAAAGTGTTTCCGGCACGGCTTCGGTGGCGAACCACGCGCCGCGCTCGCCCTGCCCCATATCCACGACCGTCAGGCATACGCCCGAATGCATGATGGATGCGCCCAGGGTGATATCTTCCAGTTTGTAACGGCTTTCGACCTCAAACCGGCGAAGCCCATTGCGGTCCTCCACGGATCGGACGGTCCCGACATCGGTAACGAGGCCTGTAAACATTTTCCTGCCCTCAGTTTCTTATTCAGACCCTTACATAGGTGTCCAGGACATCAACCCCAATCCGTTCCGTAGCGATAGCGCGCCAACGTGACGCTTCGCCCAGATTGGAGAGTCCCAGGGCGGCGAGCGCTGGCAGGCCGTCTCCTCCGATCAGGATGGGGGCGCGAAACCAGGCAATTTCGTCCACAAGCCCTTCCCGAATGAAGCTGGCCGCCAGCGTGCCGCCCCCTTCTATCAGGAGAGATGCAATTCCTTCGATCTCAGCGCGATGAAGGAGGTCATTCACGTCCACGCGAATGCCTTTCCCGCAGCGCCAGATATCCACGCCGCTCGCTGCGAGGATATCCTGCGGCTGGCCATTGGTTGCGACAACAACGCGTCCGGATGAAACAGACTGGACCAGTCTGGAACTGCGCGGTGTGCGACCTTGAGAATCTGCGACGATCCGGATGGGTTGGGTTTTGGGGAGCGGAACTGTCCGCGCGGTCAGCAACGGATCATCGGCGAGAACCGTGCCCACTCCGACCAGAATCGCATCATGCGCGGCGCGCATCTCATGTGCCCGTGCGCGTGACTCGCTGGTCGTGATCCACTGGCTCGTCCCATCGGACAAAGCTATGCGGGCATCCAGCGATGTAGCGATCTTAAGGGTGACTTTCACCCCGCTCATTCAGGATCGCTCTCTTCTTCCAGCGATGTCTGCTCAATGAATTGAGCGAAATCGTTCGGATCCCTGAAATCCTTGTAGACACTTGCGAACCGCACATATCCGACCGGATCGACTTGCCGCAGCGCCTCCATGGCAAATTCGCCTACTTCATTGGACGTCACCTCGGTTTCACCACCACTTTCCAGCTTGCGCGCAATACCGGACACCATCTGGTCGATCTGTTCACGATCCACGGGGCGTTTCCGCAAGGCGATGGTGATCGAGCGCGTCAGACGGTCCCGGTCAAACGGCACGCGTTTGCCATCCCGCTTCACCACCATGATCTCGCGCAACTGAACACGTTCAAACGTCGTGAACCGCGCACCGCACGCCTCGCATACACGCCTGCGACGAACAGCCGTGTTGTCTTCAGCCGAGCGGCTGTCCTTCACCGA
Source organism: Hyphomonas sp. UBA4494 (assembly GCF_002388935.1). Classification (NCBI taxonomy): domain Bacteria; kingdom Pseudomonadati; phylum Pseudomonadota; class Alphaproteobacteria; order Hyphomonadales; family Hyphomonadaceae; genus Hyphomonas; species Hyphomonas sp. UBA4494. Next base: position 140,078 of record NZ_DGNK01000012.1, on the reverse strand, counting down.
TGTATTCTCGGAACCGCAGAACGGACATCGCAAGGTCTATCAGCCTCCCAATCCATTATAGATCGGGAATTGCGCCGTCAGGCCTTTCACCTCTTCGCGCACCTTGTCTTCTGCTGATGTGCTTTCGCCGGACGCAACCGCGTCGACAATCTCGCCGATCCAATTACCGATCTGCGTGAACTCATCCTCGCCGAAACCGCGAGTCGTACCGGCTGGCGAGCCCACACGAATACCGCTGGTGATCATCGGCTTTTGCGGGTCGAAGGGTACGCCGTTCTTGTTACAGGTGATGAAGGCACGCTCGAGCGCATGCTCAGCGTCGCGACCGGTCACATTCTTCGGGCGCAAATCGATCAATGCGACGTGCGTATCCGTACCGCCTGAGACAACGTCGAGCCCGCTGGATTTGCAAGCCGCAGCCATAGCGCGCGCATTTGCAACAACTTGAGCCGCATACTTCCTGAATTCTGGCTGAAGCGCCTCTCCGAAGGCTACCGCCTTGGCCGCGATGACATGCATCAGCGGTCCACCCTGAATGCCGGGGAAGATGGCTGAGTTGATCTTTTTCGCGAGCGCTTCGTCATTGGTCAGGATCATGCCGCCACGCGGGCCACGCAATGTCTTGTGCGTGGTTGTCGTCGCAATATGTGCATGGTCCAGCGGGTTCGGATGCGCGCCGCCGGCGACGAGACCGGCAAAATGCGCCATGTCCACGAGGAACAACGCCCCGACCTCATCGGCGATGTCGCGGAACCGCTTGAAGTCGATCGCGCGAGGATAGGCAGAGCCACCTGCGATGATCAGCTGCGGGCGGTGCGCCTTGGCAAGGCGCTCCACTTCCACGAAGTCAATGCGATCATCTTCCCGACTTACACCATACTGAACGGCGTTGAACCATTTGCCGGACTGGTTTGGCTTTGCACCGTGGGTCAGGTGACCACCTGCGTCCAGGCTCATGCCGAGGATCGTATCGCCCGGCTTCAGCACCGCATTGAACACACCCTGATTAGCCTGGCTGCCGGAATTTGGCTGCACATTGGCAAATCCGCAATTGAACAGCTTCTTGGCCCGCTCAATCGCCAACTCTTCCGCAATGTCCACAAACTCGCAGCCACCGTAATATCGCTTGCCCGGATAGCCTTCCGCATACTTGTTCGTCAGGACCGTTCCCTGAGCCTCCAGCACGGCTCTGGAAACAATATTCTCTGACGCAATCAGCTCGATCTGCTGCTGCTGACGGGTACGTTCCTTCCGGATCGCATCGAACAGCTCGGGATCACGATCTTCTAGAGATTGGCTGAAAAATTCCGTGGTATCAAACCGGGCGGGCTGGGCTGTGTCTGCCATGGGCGAATCTCCTGCTGGGTCTTGCGCTATTTACGCTCAGGCGGGTCGCGCCGCAACCGCCGGTGCGTGCTGGGCCCACAATATCGCACCCTGCGTGCACAATTTGAGAGATTGTGTCGGGATTGTCGTGCAAATACTTGAAGAACTATGGTATTTAGCAGTTTAGTTGGGGCGCGATTGTGCAGCTGAATATCCAAATACCTGACAGAGTCTTGGTGGGCCATGAGTGAATACGAGTCATCTGACCTGCTCGACATGACTGCCGAGATTGTCTCGTCATATGTGTCGAACAACCAGGTCGAAGCAGATGCGCTGCCACAGCTCATCAAGAACATCTATGAGACGGTTTCCGGGCTATCGAAAGGCGCGGAGCCTGCAGCAGATACTCAGGAACCAGCAGTTTCAATTGCGAAATCCATCACACCGGACTTCCTGATCTGTCTCGAGGATGGCCGGAAGCTCAAGATGCTGAAGCGATATCTTCGATCAAAATTCGACATGACGCCCGAAGAGTACCGCGCGAAATGGGGATTACCATCCGACTACCCGATGGTTGCGCCAAACTACGCAAAGCTGCGCTCAAAACACGCCAAACAGATCGGGCTTGGCAAGAAGGCACCGCCCGCGCCCAAGAAAAAGACCAAATAGTCGAAAAACCGGATCAGGCTGCCTTGTCGAGGCCGAGCTGCTTCCAAACGGCAAGTATCGCAGCCACCAACTCATCCATCATGACTTCGTCATGCACAGGGCTCGGCGTGAAGCGCAAGCGCTCGGTACCCTTCGGGACAGTCGGATAATTGATCGGCTGCACATAGATGCCGAAATCGAACAGCAATGTATCGGACAGCGCCTTGCAGCGCTCCGGATCTCCCACCAGCAATGGTACGATATGCGTGTCAGTGTCGATCATGGGCAGGCCGGCATCACGGAATTTCTGCTTCAGCTTGGCAGCGTTCGCCTGATGCGTCCGGCGCAATTCCCGTCCCGCATCCGTGCGCAGTTTCTGGATGCTGGCCAGCGCACCCGCCGCCATCACGGGACAAGTGGATGTCGTGAAGATAAAGCCTGAAGCCATTGAGCGGATGGCGTCGACCACGGTCTCGTGGCTGGCAATGTAGCCGCCCATGACACCATAAGCCTTGCCAAGCGTGCCCTCGATGATGTCGATCCGATCCGCCAGACCCCACATCTCCGCAACGCCGGCGCCATTCTGGCCATACATGCCAACCGCATGCACTTCGTCCAGATAGGTCATCGCATCGAATTCATCGGCCAGATCGCAAATTTCTTCCATCCGGCCGAAATCACCGTCCATGGAATAAACGCTCTCAAACGCGATCAGCTTCGGGCGATCCGGATCATCATTCTCCATCAGCGCCCGCAGATGATCCACGTCGTTATGCTTGAAGATGCGACGGTCTGCACCTGAGCGACGAATGCCTTCAATCATCGAAGCGTGGTTCAACGAGTCGGAATAAATGATCAGGTCAGGCAAAATCTTGCCCAAGGTCGACAATGTCGCCTCATTGGAAACGTAGCCGGATGTGAACAGGAGCGCTGACTCCTTGCCGTGCAAATCTGCCAGTTCGCGCTCAAGATCGACATGGTAACGAGTCGTGCCGGAGATGTTACGCGTGCCGCCCGAACCTGCACCGAAACTATCGATGGCCTCATGCATGGAATTGATGACGTCTTCGTCCTGGCCCATGCCAAGATAGTCATTGGAGCACCAGATGGTGACTTCGCGCTCGCCGTCCTCGAAACGCGCCGTCGCCTTTGGAAACCTGCCCTTGTGACGGTGCAGGTCTACAAATACGCGATAGCGGCCTTCGCCGTGAATCGAATTAAGCGCGTCCTCGAAGGCCTTCAGATGCTTCATCTGTTTCGTTCCTGATCTTTTCCGAGCCTACATAGTGGCCAAAACGACGATTGATAATGGCTCCATACGTCGCGGACCGCTTTTGTCGCATACGGGATTACCCCTAGGCGTCATAGCCCGGCATTTCGCGATCCAGCTTGCGAAGCAGCGCCGGCCAAACCAGTTTTTCCGTCACCATGTTCATGCCGGAACTGTGTTCTGTCATGCCGCCCTGCCCGGCAACCTTCTGCTGAAGATCAGATTCGCACTCCAACACACCGTCGCGCCCAGCCGAAAGCGCCATGATCTGCATGTTGCAGGCACGCTCCAGAAAGAACATCCGCGTAAATGCAGACGCCGCCGTGTCGCCGACCGTCAGCGTACCGTGGTTGCGCAGAAGCATTGAATGTTTCTTGGGGCCCAGATCAGCGACGAGCCGCTCACGTTCGTCCAGGTCGAGCGCGATACCTTCATAATCATGGTAGGCGATGTCCTCACGTACAATCATGGCGGTTTGGCTGAGTGGCATCAGGCCTTCCTTCTGCGCCGAGACAGCAACGCCCTGATCGGTGTGAACATGGATCACGACCTGCGCATCGTCGCGCGCATCATGGATTGCCGAATGGATGGTGAAGCCGGCCGGATTGATAAAGCTATCCGTCTCCTGGACGATATTGCCCTCCAGATCGACTTTCACGAGCGAAGACGCCGTAATCTCCTCGAAGAAATAACCATAAGGGTTGATCAGGAAGTGATGATCCGGCCCGGGCACGCGATGAGAAATATGCGTGAAAATCATATCGTCCCAGCCATGCATCGCGATCAGGCGATACAGCGCAGCGAGGTCCACGCGAGCCTGCCACTCTTCTGCGGATACAGAGGAACGAATATCTAATTTGTGCGCGCCGTCGGCCATGATTGAATCTCCCAGATATGTTTTGCTGGCAAACTAGCGGAAAATCCGATCACAGGCCAGAAAAAGCTGACACCCGCGTCAACTTGGTGGACTCGCACTATCCGGTGCACGCGGCGGTATGCCAGAATCCACCTTGACGCTTCCACCCTTCGCAAAGCAGATGGGCCACTATGAATGGTCTACGTCTGCACTTTTACGCTTCCAAGCGCCCAGAAGCCCAGGACGCGCTGTCTGTCCTGACCAAAAAGTACGGCCAGTGCAGCGAGGATGATGCCGATGTGATCGTTGCGCTCGGCGGCGATGGGGCGATGCTGGATTCGTTGCGGCGTCAGTTTGAAGGGGGCCAACCCGTATACGGCATGAACCGTGGCACGGTCGGCTTCCTAATGAACGAATTCAACGTCGACAATCTCCCCGACCGTATCAACTCAGCCGAACGCGCCGTCATCTCGCCCCTGCGAATGACCGTTCGCGACGTACATGATCACGAACACCGCGCCCTTGCGATCAATGAAGTATCGATGTTTCGCCAGACGGCGCAGACGTCGAGGTTCAAGATCACAATCGACGGCAAGATGCGGATGGACGAGCTGGCCTGTGACGGTTTGATGGTCGCAACGCCAGCAGGATCCACGGCCTACAACTTGTCCGCGCATGGCCCGATCCTGCCGATCGGAGCTGGCCTGCTCGCCCTCACGCCTGTCAGCGCCTTTAGGCCGCGCAGGTGGAAAGGCGCCCTACTTCGGCGCGACGCGCATGTACGTATTGATGTGATCGCTCCGATCCTGCGTCCGGTTGCCGCTGCCGCGGACAATCAGGAAGTGCGCGACATTGTCAGCGTGGACATTCAAGAGGACCGGCGTCGGCTTACCATGCTGTTCGATCCAGGGCATGCGCTTGATGAACGCATCTTGCGGGAACAGTTTGGTTTCTGAAGCGATTTCAAAGACCTTCGGTCAGGAAAGCGTTAAGGCTTGAACGATACGATTACCCGAACGATAGGGAATCGCGATGCTCAAGGCTCTTATAAACAAACTGAAACCCAATGCTGGCGCGAAGAGCGACCAGCCAGCTACCTCAATAACTCCGGATATCAGCCGAGTGATAAAGATGGCCCCCGTTGCGTCAGTTGGTGATGCCGCTGTTGCTGCATCGGACGCCGGTCACGATCCGGACGAGCTCGGGGATAGAGCAGAAGCCGCGGTCGAAGACCTGTCATCTCGTTTCGACGCGTGGATGCAGGCGGACCTTGATCGTTTGAAGAGTGCCTGGGGAGCCGCCAAGACTTCCGGTGCCAGCCATGCGGACTACAAATTACTCGAAACCTGCGCGCACAATATTCGCGGTGTTGCCACATCATACGGATATCCCGCGGTGTCGCGCCTTTGTGGGTCGCTCTGCAGGTTGCTGTCTGAAACTGAGCCAGGCGAGAATTCTGCGCTGATCAATCTCCATGTCGAGGCCTGCATGGCCGCTTTTGGATCGATTGGCCGGGGTGACGCCGCCCAATCGGTCGCGAACGCAGTGTGTGATGCCCTTGAAGAGCGGGTCGCCGTGAAGACAGCAAAGACCTGATCAAGCCGCAGCTTTCGGCTCACTTTCTGACCTGATCAGAAATTGCCGTATCAGGTCGGCGGTCTCTTCAGCGCGCGTCACAAGAAACAGATGCCCCCCGCCTTCAATGACTTTCAGCTCGGCGTCAGGCAGTGCCACCCGTAATACGTGGCCATTGGCGACAGGCACGATCGTGTCGCGGTCTCCCATCAAAACCAAAGTTGGCATTGTCAGAAAGCGGATGAATGGCAGACTCGACCAGCCGACAAAGGCCAGTAACTGGTAGATATAGCCTTTGGGGTCTGGCGGCAGGAGATTGTCGATATGGCTGCCAGCCTCTCCATCGACGGCTTCGCCATAAAGCGACTCGAAACTCTTCCGCATGAATTCCGGGTCCGAGTAGCGTCGTGTGTCCACCATTTTCGATAGCGACTTCGGGTGGCCTGGAATCATCGTCATCCCGGCTGTGGTCGCGCAAAGCACCAGCTTTTCGACGCGGCGGCGATACTGAAAGGCGAATTGCTGCGCCATGGCTCCGCCCCAGGACACGCCCATCACGTCCACTTCTTCAATGTCATGCAAATCCAGAAGCTTGCGAGCCCAACGTGCCAGCATCCAGGGGCGATAAGGCCAACTGGTCACCGGACTCAAGCCAACGCCGGGCACATCAAAGGTGATTATGTCCCGGTCAGGAAACATGTCGCCAAGACCGAGCGTCAGTTCCAGATTGGCTCCAATGCCATTGAAGAACAGCAAGGTCGCCTGCCCCGAATTGGACGCCGATGTCCATCGCGCTGTGCGCAATTCGATACCGTCTACGTCTTGTGTCTCGATGATCGGCATGCGTTTCGGCGACGTCATGAAGGCTCCCGTGAGATATTCGGCCTATTCGTCAAACACGTAATGGCCCGGCGCGTCATAGAGAGCCGGGAATGCCTCACCACCGCAAGCGCGGGGCGCAGCTTTCAATGTCCCCGAGCGCTCTTTCAGCCACTCGCCCCAGACAGGCCACCAGCTGCCAGCTTCTTCTGTTGCCTTTGCCGCCCAGGTATCGGCATCCGCGTCCAGGTCCGGGTTGCGAAGCATCTTCGCCTTCGGATTGCCTGGTGGATTCAATAGGGACTGGATATGTCCGCTGGAAGACAACACGAATTTTATACTTTGTGATCCGAGGAGTTGAGTTGTGCGGTAACACGCCTTCCACGGGGTGATGTGATCGGTCAGGCCCCCAACCACAAAAGCGTCGGCTGTCACTTTCGTCAAATCAACTGCGTGGCCAGCCACTTCAAACTCGCCCGGGTGACTGAAAGGCTGGTTCAGCCCCATGTCGAGATAGTCCGAATGCAATTGCGCCGGCAAGTTCGTGGAGTCGTTGTTCCAGAACAGGATGTCGAAGGGCGGCGGATCCTCGCCCATCAGGTAATTGTTCACCACATAGTTCCAGACAAGATCATTCGGACGCATCCAGGCAAACATGCGTGCCAGATCATCGCCTTTAAGGATGCCTTTGCGTCTGGAATATTTCCGGGCGACCTCAAGGCTCTGATCAGACACAATCTGCCCCATCTCACTATCTTCCCGCTGGGGATCCAGGACACATACCATGAAGGTCAGCGAGTTGATGCGGTCGTCACCTGCTGCTGCAAACAGACTGGCCAAAGTCGCCGCCGTGATACCGCCCGAACAGGCGCCGGCGATATTTATCTTCCTGGATCGCGTGACCTTGCGGATAACTTCGCTCGCCTGGATCAAGCTGTCGATATAGGCGCTCATGCCCCAATGCGCGTGCTCTTTCTGAGGATTGCGCCAGGACACAACAAAGGTCTGCATTTGCTGCGCCATCAGGAACTGGACCATTGAGATCGCGGGAGACAGGTCCATCGCATAAAACTTGTTGATCTGTGGTGGGACGATCAGAACTGGCGTGCGGTGAACCTTGTCGGTAACTGGCTCATACTGGATCAGTTCCAGCATCTCATTTTTCCAGATCACCTTGCCGCGCGACATTGCGAGATTCTTGCCGACCTCGAAGGGCCGCTTGTCTACCTGGCTCGGCAAACCACCATTTTTTGTGATATCCGTGTACGCATTCTTCAGCCCCTTCAGCAGGGACATGCCACCTGACTCCACCACTTTCTTGCTAGCGGCCGGATTGCCGAGCAGGGAGTTTGTCGGCGCCATGGCGTCGGTAATCATGCTGGTCAGGAACTTCGCCCGCGCATGTTCCAACTCCGTCATGCTGAGATTGGCCACCCAGTCATTCAGATGCTCCTGAGTCGACAGATAAGCCTGCATGCCGCGCTTGTAGAAGGGGTTCTCAGACCAGGTCGAATCCTTGAAGCGGCGATCGCGAGGATCTGCCGCCCGATCGGACCTGCCCATCAAGATCTTCGCGCCGTCAGATGCCATCCGGCTGGCAGCTTTCGCTGTAATGGCCGGATTTTTCATGGTCGAGCGCAGCATCATGGCTACTGCGCCGACCATCTCCTGCGGGTCGGAACCGGACAAGAACGGGTTCACGTCCTTGAATGCCATAGCCGCCTTGTTTGCGTAGTCTTTCTTCGGGCGCGTCATGCCCCTCTCCCCTTGGGTCTGCCCAGTCATTCCCACCAAACGTGGCGACTGGATCTTTTATTGGGCCTCTTTCACATTCGGAAAAAGGTTACATCAAAATTTCAAATAAAATTCGTTCCATAGTGAGAATTGCGTGTCAAACACCATATCAGACCATGAAAACACGCGATCGCATACTTCACGTTAGTTTGCTTCTCTTCAATGAAGAAGGAGAAGCCCAACAGACGGCTGTCGATATTTCGAATGCGCTCGATATCAGCCCTGGCAATCTCTATTACCATTTCAAGGGCAAGGACGCGATCATCCATGCCCTGTTTGACCGGTTCGAGGACGAGATGCGCATCATCCTGAGCGGGTCCCGTGGCCGGATTACCAGTCTGGAGGACAGCTGGGTCTACCTCTACATCATTCTCGAAGAAATTTACGACTTCCGGTTTTTTTATCGCGATCTTGGACTAATGCTCGATCGGTATCCTGACCTTGCCAAACGGTTCAGAACCATCCTGTCGCGGATGCGAACCGCGCTTGTGGATGTGCTGGATGAATTGACCGCGGGATCGGTGTTGCGGCTGGATCCGCGTCTGAGAGAAGTTCTGACAGACCAATTCATGACGACCCTGACCTTTTGGTTGGCGGAGGATCATTTGAATGCGGACAGTCATGATGGGCCAACCTTGATCCACAGGACTGTGCTTCAGGTCATGTGCCTGCTGCCACCCTATATGGGTGACCGGGGTGTGGAGACGCTGACAGATCTCTTCGAGCATTACGACACCGTCGTCGCATAAGAAAAGGGCGGTCCCTCACGGAACCGCCCTCACCAGTTTCATGATTGTGCCGGACTACTTCATCAGCACTTTGGCTTGTTTGACCCATTCATCGCGGGCGATACGGCCACGCGCCATAATCTTGGCGTCCAGGGCCTGAATGTCTGCCGCCTTGAGCGCGGCGATATCGGCAAAGCTCTTGATACCCGCCGCTTTCAGCTTGGCGGCTAGTGCAGGGCCGACCCCTGTCATGAGCGTGAAGTCATCCGCCTTGGTTGACGCGGCAGAGGCCGGTTTTGCCTTTGCGACAGGCTTGGCTTTTGCAGATGTCTTCGGTTTAGCCTCCGCTGGCTTTGCGACGGCGTCCTGAACAGCCTTTGATGTGCGTTGGGCCGCCTTCTTGCTCGTCTTAACAAGTTCCGCACCGGACTCCGTTGCCACAGCTTCGATCTCTTCGGTCAGCCGTGAAATACGCTGCTTCAGATCATTGCTGCGGTCTTTGGTTTTGGACCGAGCCTTCGAAACCGTTTCAGCAACTTCGTCTTCCAGTTTGTCGAGCTTGGCGGCGAGCTTGCCACCTTTCTTGCCGAGGCCCTTCACGCCCAGCAAGTCGCGCATGCGTTCCATCCGAGCTTCGAACTCGTCACGTGCCTGAGTCTGGAATTCGCGGGCGACGCTGGCATATTTGGCGGCGTTCTTCGAAGCGTTCTGAACAACATCATTGTCCTGAACGCGTGCGCGGACGTCATGCTCAATCTCTTCGCCACGCTTGACGAGGTCTTCGAACAATTCGGTGGACTGCTTGTTGAACGTCTTCGTATTGGCGATTGCCTTGTCATAGGCTTTGCCATAGGCGCCAACGCCTGCGAGCCAGATCTTGTGTGCCATGTCGGCCGTGTTTGGCTCAGGCGCTTTGGAAGCCTTCTTTGCCTTGGCTGGCTTCTTGGTGGATTTGGAGGCTTTTGCGCTCGCGGCTTTTGCCGACTTCGCTTTCACCTTCTTCTCATTTTTCTTGGCCATGTGTGGCGCTCCTTTATCCGTAAGTTTCAATGGAACAGGACGTATCGAAAATTCCTAGAATCTTCATACTAATCGCTGCCCCCCTTGAAACAGAGGACCGAATGCCCTGTATCTGACAGGCACACACCAAGGAGAGCAAAGACATGAGCGAAGTTGATTACACTGTCGATGGCAAGACCTATGAGGGCTACTTCCTACGCCCAAAGGGCAAGGATACCGCTCCAGTCGTCGTGATCGCCCATGCATGGGGCGGCCTGGGCGACAATGAGCGCGAGAAGGCCGAACGCATAGCAAAGCTTGGTTACGCCGCTTTCGCCATGGACGTCTATGGCAAGGGAAAGCGCGGCACGACGGTCGAAGAGAACCAAGCCCTCATGAATCCTCTTGTTGGCGACCGGGCCGAATTGCAGAAGCGCCTTGCAGGTGGCCTTGCTGCCGCAAAGCAACAAGTGGGTGTTGACCCAACGAAAGCGGCAGCCATCGGCTTCTGTTTTGGGGGTCTCGCCGTTCTGGACATGGCTCGCGCCAATCATGAGGTTCTGGGCGTAGCCTCATTCCACGGCCTATTCCGCCCAGCCGAAAATGTGCCGGCACCGAAGATCACCGCGAAAGTGATGATCGAGCATGGCTGGCATGATCCAATGGCCACTCCGGAAGACGTGATGGCCATTACGAAGGAACTGGACGGGTCAGGTGCGGACTGGCAATTGCACGTGCACGGTAATTCCATGCACTCCTTCACGACGCTTGGCGCTGATAACAGGGAAATGGGTACGGTCTACAACGCAGATGCAGACCGTCGCAGCTTTGAAAACCTCGAAAACTTCCTGACTGAACTTTTCTAGTCAGCTCGAAGAGCATACCCAGCGGAGCGGACGGTCCGGATCGGATCGTCCCCGCCTTCCTGACGCAATGCCTTGCGCAGACGCCCGACATGCACGTCTACGGTCCGCGCCTCGACATAAACGTCCGAGCCCCAGACTGTGTCGAGCAATTGCTCGCGTGAAAACACACGTCCCGGATGCTGCATGAAATAGTCCAGCAAGCGAAACTCGGTCGGCCCGAGATGGATATCCTGCCCATTCCGGGCGACCTTGTGCGCGACCCGGTCAATCTCGATATCCCCTACTGTAATTCGATCATCCTTCAGGCCGGGGCGGATACGACGCAACACGGCGCGAACACGCGCCATCAATTCGGTCGTTGAAAAAGGCTTGGTGACGTAATCATCGGCGCCGGTATCGAGCCCCCGAATGCGGTCACTTTCTTCGCCCCGTGCGGTCAACATGATGATTGGCAAGTTCGGATTGGCCCCGCCACTGCGGATCCGACGGCAGACTTCGATGCCGCTGACCTTGGGAAGCATCCAGTCAAGCAACAGCAGATCCGGCGCGCGTTCCTCGATCATCAGCATCGCTTCTTCACCATCGCTGGCTATTGCGACCTCATAGTCCTCTTTCTTGAGATTGTAGAAAAGCAACTCCGAAACGGCGCTCTCATCTTCGGCGATAAGCACATAGGGCTTCATGACAGATCCTCTTGTCCTACGTCTTTTCAGACGCCCGTATTGGGGGCTTTCGGGCGCTCATGGGGCATGAGATATTCGCCAGTGATTTGAAAGTAAATGAATTCTGCGATGTTCGTGCAGTGGTCGCCGATGCGTTCAAGGTTTTTGGCCATGAACAACATATGCGCTCCAGCACCGATGGTGCGCGGATCCTCGATCATGTAAGTGATCATTTCCCGGAACAATGAATTATAGTGCTGGTCGATGTCGTCATCGCTTTCCCAGACCATTTTGGCGGTCTCGGCATTGCTGGTCGCATAAGCATCCAACACGGAATGCAATTGCAGTGACACCGGGCGTGCCATGCGCGCTACGCCGTGGCGCATCATGGACGGGACAGCATCATCCAGCATCAGCGTGCGCTTGCCGATATTCTTCGAAAGATCACCAATCCGCTCCAGCTCACCCGCTGTCTTCAGCGCCGCAAAGACCGACCGCAGATCATGAGCCATGGGCTGGCGGCGCGCGATCAGACTCACAATCTGGCGCTCCACTTCTTCTTCCAGCCGGTCGACACTGGGATCGCGGGAGATCACATCCTTTGCGAGTTCCTTGTCATTGCGGTCTACCGCCTGGCAGGAATCCAGGATCATTGTTTCCACAATGCCGCCCATACGCATGAGATCGGCAGCGATCTTGTCGAGCTCGTCTGTGAATGCTGAGACGATGTGATCTGCCATGCAGTCTCCCTATCCGAACCGGCCGGTGATGTAGTCTTCAGTGCGCCGCTCACGCGGGCTGGTGAATATTTGGTCGGTGTCGCCCATCTCAACGAGGTGGCCAAGATGGAAGAAGGCCGTGCGTTGCGACACTCGCGCTGCCTGTTGCATGGAATGGGTCACGATTACAATGCAATAGCGCTTTCTGAGCTCGTCAATCAGTTCCTCGATCCGTGCCGTTGCAATCGGATCCAGCGAAGAACACGGCTCATCCATCAAAATAACCTCAGGTCGCACCGCGATTGCGCGGGCAATGCACAAGCGCTGCTGCTGCCCACCTGACAGGCTGGTGCCGGGCTGGGTGAGCCGGTCTTTAACTTCCTGCCACAGACCGGCGCGGCGCAGGCTTTTCTCGACGATGGCATCGAGTTCCTGCCGATCGTCTACGAGTCCATGAATGCGCGGCCCATAAGCGATGTTGTCGTAAATGGATTTCGGAAACGGGTTGGGCTTCTGGAACANNTAGGCCACGTTGTCGTAGATCGACTTGGGGAACGGGTTGGGCTTCTGGAACACCATGCCGACACGCGACCGCAATAGCACCGGGTCCACATCTGGCGAATTGATGTTCTCACCATCCATGAAGATGTCGCCGGTCACCTTCGCTCCATCAATCGTATCATTCATGCGGTTCAGGCAGCGCAGAAAGGTGGATTTTCCACACCCGGATGGGCCGATCAGCGCCGTAACCGAACGGTCGAAAACTGGCAGAGACACATCGAACACGGCCTGTTTGCCGCTGTAAAAGACGTTAACGTCCTGACAATTGATGCGGGGATAAACCAGCGCCTGCGCCTGGTCAGCGCCTTCTCCGGTCAAAGCCGGATCGTGATCTGTCTGGGCCGTGGTATCCACTACCATCTCCGCTCGAATTTGCGTCGCAACATAACGACGATGACATTCATTGTAACAAGAAGCGCTAGAAGGATCACGATCACTGCAGCCGTCATCGGCTCCCAGGCGCGCTCCGCATTCGACGCCCAGCTATAGATCAGCACCGGTAGCGCAGTTGCCTCGTCGGTCGTCGAGGACGGCACTTCCGCAACAAATGCCACCATTCCAATCAGAAGCAATGGTGCTGTCTCCCCCAATGCGCGCGCCATTCCGAGGATTGCGCCGGTCAACATGCCCGGAAAGGCGAGCGGCAGAACATGGTGAAACACGGCCTGCATTCGAGACGCGCCAACAGCGAGGGCGCCACTTCGGATCGACGGGGGCACAGCCCTGAGGGCTGCGCGGGCAGCGATGATCACAACCGGCAGGATCAGCAAAGCCAGAACGAGACCGCCCACCAGAGGCGCCGATCGCGGCAAACCGAACGTGCCGAGCAACAAGGTGGCCCCCAACAGGCCAAAGACGATGGACGGTACCGCTGCCAGATTGTTGATGTTCACCTCAATCAGTTGAGTCAGCCGGTTCTTCGGCGCGAACTCCTCAAGGAATATGGCGGCAAAAATGCCCATGGGGATGGCAACCATGCCAGTAACCAGCATCGTCAACAGAGATCCAACAATTGCCGCTAGAGATCCCGCAAGTTCCGGATATGTGCTGTCTGTGCTGGTCAAGAGGCTCGTATGGGGTACGCGCCGAATGATACCTTCCGATTTCAAGGCCAATGCCCATGCGATCTGCAAATCAGAAATCGTCCGGTTGCTCTCGGGAACGGCCACGATCAGACCCTTCAACGGCTTGCCTTGAAAGTCTGCGAGATCGCCAGCCAGTATCTCGAACCCGGCGGTCTGGTCTTGCAAATCTGTCAGACGCGCCACTGCGCTGTCGGCGATCACCAATACCGATGGCGCGCCTTGCTGCGATCCGAGCGCTGTGAGCGAGGAAAGAACGGACTCCAAGGCCGGATGCCTCAGGACCATTTCATCCGTACCCTGCCCCGGGCTGATTTGTGCGCCCTCACCGAGCCGGAACGGTATGCTGCGCGGCGACGACCGCTTCAGGAACAGGTCGACGTCATCCGAAACGGGAACCTGGATCGAGACCGTCTGGTCAATCAATGTAGGATTTTTCGCCACCCGACGCGCGAGCGGCAAAACCGCCAGCCGGTCAATCAAGGCGCTGAAGTCCTTCCGTACTGCGGGAGTGTCTTCCAGGTTTGCGAATTTCGCAAAAAGGTCATCCCGCACCAGCGTGTAAAAGCCTTCGATATTTCGGGTGATTTCTTCTGGCGAGGCGCTGCCATCTGGTACAATGCGGTCGGCATCGAGCGCGATATCCATCTTCACCACGTGATACGTGACCGCGCTGCTCGCCTTCCAGGCAATCGCGCAGATCAAAAAAACCAAAGAGAAAAGTGCAAAGCCAAGGGCCACGAGCCCATACACCCGGAATCGCGTGTCCGCAGCGCGGCGGCGGCGCAGGTGCTTCAAGGCCTTTTCTGACCGAAGCGGTGTTTCCACGGGACTACTCATACTTCTCTCTGTATCGCTGGACGACCCGGAGGGCGATCAGGTTAAAGCCGAGTGTAACGACGAAGAGGACAAGTCCCAACGCAAAGGCTGACAGCGTCTTCGGACTGTCGAACTGCGTCTCCCCCGTCAGAAGTGCCACGATCTGGACCGTAATTGTCGTCAAATCCGTAGACGGATCGAAAGAAATGCGTGCCCGCTGACCTGCCGCCATAACAACAATCATGGTTTCGCCTATGGCTCGGGAAACGGCCAGCAGCATGGACGCGACAATACCCGGCAAGGCGGCCGGCAAGATGATCTGCTTGATCGTCTCCGACTTGGTTGCCCCCATAGCGAACGCAGCATCACGCAAAGTTTGCGGCACGGCATTGATCACGTCATCCGACAAGGATGACACAAATGGAATGACCATGACGCCCATGACCAATCCCGCCGCCAGCGCGCTTGTCGGTTGTGCTGCCAGCAAAGGTTCGGACGTGATGCCAATATTGATCAACAAGCTGTTGATCCCGAGTGCGGCCGCCCTCACGCCGGGCGCAATTACCAGAAGCGCAAAGAAACCATATACAACCGTCGGAATGCCGGCGAGCATCTCCAGCAACGGCTTCGTGTACCGCCGAACGCGCGGGGAGGCATATTCCGACAGGAATATGGCGGCGAACAACCCGATCGGGGCCGCCACCAGCATCGCGATCAATGCGATCATGAACGTGCCGAAGAAAAGTGGTAGTGCGCCGAATTCTGCGCTTGTCTGCGCGTTCCACCGCGTGCCAAACAGAAAGTCGGTTATCGGCACCTGAGCAAAAAAGCGTATGCTTTCATAGAGAAGGGACGCAACGATGCCGACTGTGGTGGCGATCGCGATGGCCGCGCACAGGAACAGGAATGCTTCTGCCCCACGCTCCACTTTGAGCCGGGCCCGAAAAGCCGGAGCGACCTGGCGACGCGCATAGGCGATACCTCCAATCGCAGCCAGAACCATCGCCCCCAGCGTAGCACCATTCAGACTGCCAGATAATTCAAGGTAGCGGTTCGTAACCGTCGCGAATATGCGGTCTGCGCCAGTATAGCCGCCGGTCCTCGCCGCCGCTGAGACAGCTTCCAAATAGGATTGAAGCTCAGCCCTGGAAAATTGGCGGAAGCCCTCCGGCAACTCGCTGTCCAGCCACCCGAAGATGGCCGCGCGTGAAAACAGGATATAGGCCGACGCGATGAACAGCGTGGGCAGCAGGCCCCACATTGCCACATAGTAGCCGTGATAGTTTCCACGTGAATGAAATTTGTGACGGCCCGACACCAAGTAACGCTCAGCGCGTATTCGCCCCACAGAAAATCCGGTCGTGACCACGAAGATTATCAGCGCGGTCAGCAACCATCCCATAGGTAGTTGGCCGAGCTGTTGCACCATTCAGGCGGTTCCCTTCCATCCGCGCCCAGATAGCCGGGCAAAGCTACACTTATATGACATATCTCTGTGGAAATTCATGTAACAGGTCCTCTCTTGAACAGACAGCACGGATCGGCCACATCATTCGCCATGACGCACGACACTGACAACGCCGCCATTTGGCATGGCACAACCATTCTCGCCGTCCGCAAGGGCCGAAAACTCGTCATGCTCAGCGATGGGCAGGTTTCGATGGGTCAGACCATCATGAAAGGCAACGCCCGCAAGGTCCGCCGAATCGCTGCCGGAGACATTCTCGCAGGATTTGCCGGCGCAACTGCGGACGCTTTCACCCTGTTTGAGCGACTTGAAGCCAAATTGGAGCGCCACCCTGGCCAGCTCCAACGCGCTGCCGTTGAACTTGCCAAGGATTGGCGGACCGAGAAATATCTTCAAAAACTCGAAGCCTTGCTGATCGTGGCCGACAAGGAATCGACACTCGTCATCACAGGCGCCGGTGATGTGTTGGAGCCTGAACACAATGTCGTTGCTGTCGGGTCTGGCGGCAATTACGCCCTGGCCGCGGCCCGCGGCCTTTACGACTATGAGGACGACTCCGAAGAGATCGGCCGCAAAGCAATGCAGATTGCTGCCGACATCTGCGTCTACACCAATAGCCATTTCACGCTGGAAACGCTGGACCTCTAGGTTTCCGCATTTCGCGCCTTGTTTCACGCTGGCCGAGCGCCAGACCCATTTCGGAAGTCCTGATGAAAGACCTTACTCCCCGCGAAATTGTCGCAGAACTTGACCGCCACATCGTTGGGCAGACTGGCGCGAAGCGCGCAGTTGCCATAGCACTCCGCAATCGCTGGCGCCGGAAACGGGCACCCGACTCGATCCGATCCGAGATCACGCCGAAGAATATCCTGATGATCGGACCCACGGGCGTCGGCAAAACCGAAGTGTCTCGTCGTCTTGCCCGACTTGCCAATGCGCCCTTCCTGAAAGTTGAAGCCACAAAGTTCACGGAAGTCGGCTATGTCGGGCGTGATGTGGAACAGATCATCCGCGATCTGGTGGAGTCATCGGTTTCGATGATCCGCGAACAAAAACGAGAGGGCGTTACGGCGCAGGCCAAAGACGCAGCCGAAGAACGTCTACTCGATGCGCTGGTCGGCGAAGAAGCCCAGTCCTCCACACGCGAAGTCTTTCGCACCAAACTCCGCGCCGGAGAACTCGACGACAAGCCGGTCGATCTCGACATCGCTGAAACCAACAGCCCGATGCAGATGATGGATATTCCCGGCCAAGGTGGCTCCATGGGCATGATCAATCTCTCCGACATGCTGGGTAAAGCCATGGGCGGTCGCACGAAACGTGTGCGAACGACGGTCAAGGAAGCCTACCAACCGTTGATCGAGGAAGAAGCTGATCGGCTGCTGGACGAAGACGCGATTGTTCGGGAAGCCGTTCATGCGGTCGAAGAAGATGGTATCGTTTTCCTGGATGAGATCGACAAAGTTGCCGCCAAACAAGGCCGTGGCGGCGCTGATGTCAGCCGCGAAGGCGTTCAACGCGACCTCTTGCCCCTAATCGAAGGCACGACCGTCAGCACCAAGCGTGGCGCCATCAAGACCGACCATATACTCTTTATTGCTTCCGGCGCGTTTCACGTTTCGAAACCGTCTGACCTCCTGCCCGAACTGCAGGGGCGCCTCCCCATCCGCGTAGAACTCGACGCTCTGACACGGGATGATTTACGTCGTATTCTGGTAGAGCCCGAAGCCAGCCTGATCCGCCAGTATCAAGCCCTGATGGAAGCTGAAGGCGTCACACTGGAATTCGAAGACGCTGCCATCGACCGCCTTGCCGATCTTGCCGAAGCCGTGAACAGCAGCGTGGAAAATATCGGCGCCCGTCGCCTGCAAACAGTCCTGGAGCGCCTGCTGGACGAAATCAGCTTCGAGGCGCCCGACAAGTCAGGCGAGACCATCACGATCACGCCCGACTATGTGAATGAGCGTGTCGAGAGCCTGGCTGGAGATGCCGACCTCTCGAAATTCATTCTCTAGACGTTTACGCGGGACAGCAGCTCAACGGTCTGGCCGTACCCCTCCACGTCTGGAATGATCAGACACGGCTCGCCTTCGGGTGTCTCTGACTGCTGCGGTTTGACGGTTATAACGGTTTCGCGGCCAAATCGCTCGATCGCATCGGCCACGGAACTGGCCGTTGCGAACTTTTTCAAATTCATCCGGGTGGGGAAGATGATAATAGCCTCACCGGCCTCCTCTGCATCCAGTGCGGCTTGCGCGCCAATCCATACAGAGTCCGTTGTCTCGCGGCCATCATGGGCGGCAATCTGATCTGGCGGTGCAGGCGCAACATAGAAATGCGTATCAAAGCGCTTGGGCATCATGTCGGGTGTGATCCAGTGCCCAAAGTAAACGAGACTATCGAGCGCGAGCACGAGATCATTGTCGCGTATCAGCTCCAGAAAGCTCTGCTCGCCCCGGTCTACAGCTGACCGGAATGGATCCAGTTTTTCCGCCATGTCAGGGCCAACCAGCGGCTGATTGGTACCGCGCTGCGCGCGTGGGCGCGCCAGCAACAGGCCCGACTCCTCATAAGCTTCGCGCACCGCCGCGATACGGGCGTCCTGCTGCACCGGCCCGAAATCGCCATCGGTGTAGGGATCCCAATCCGCACTTGCATCTTCCGCATTTGCCTTGCCGCCCGGGAAGACGAGCGCGCCCGCAGCAAAGTCGATCTGATAGTGGCGTTTCACCATCAGCACTTCGGGAATGTTTGCTCCATCTCGAACGATGAGCACTGTGGCCGAGAGTCTTGGTGCGTCGGGCTGCGTTGTCATTTTCTTATGGTCCCGTATTTTTCTGTCAAATTTCCTCAAAATCCCAACGGATTTCTGCGCGTGATCTTCAATCCTCTCCCTTAGGTAAGGCAATAGGCACGGTCAGAAAGACGGGAAGAGTGATGCGGGAATTGCTTCAAACGAAAGTTGTCGCCCACAGTGGACAGAAGGTCCATCTCCGCTTCCAGCCTGTCATGCATGTGCTCGACGGTACCTCATTTGGTACGGTCTGCGAGATGTCCAAGCGGTTTGAAGAGAAGGCCGCCTTCGGCCCGGCCGCCGCTACTCAGTCAGCAACAGGCCCAGCCAAATGGCTTGCTGATCGTCTCCTCGAAGTTGCCAGTGCGGCGCATACATTTGACAATCGGATGCGTCCAATCATCGTGCCGGCCCCAGCAACGGCGCTAATGGATGATAACACGGCTGTAGGTTGTGACGCTGCCGTCCGCCGAACGACTCTCTGCCAACAAGAAATCAGTCTCGAATTCCAGGATTCTGTCTTCGCCGATGGGCGCACGGACGCGATCCACAGCGTGGCAGGTCTCCGCAAGCGCGGCTTTCGCGTATCAATCGATATGCGTAAATCGTGGCAGACCCAACTGCGCGATGGTCTTGGCCTGATGATCGATAGTGTCCGAGTGGATGCCCGAGAACTGCAAATCAATGAAGAGCTGATGGATTTGTGCGAATCTGCAAGCGCCGCCGGTATTCTCGTCATTGCCGACAAGGCGAATTGGCGTGATGGAGCGTTTTTTGACAGTCTGGGTGTCCAGGCGGGCGTCCGGATGCGCACCGACTGCTAGGCGACATCTACCGTACCGTTGGCTTCGTCCATCGCCGCCATTTCCGAATAATAGTCCAGCTTCTCAAGCAGATAGTCGAGGTCTTCCTTCGGGATGGCCTGGAACTGGGTCAATACACGTTCGATCATGCGCGCGCGGAATCGGGCGCGATCATTCGGCCCGCCGTCATGCGTTGTCTCATGGAAAACATTCACAGCGGCCCGGAACGCGGGCAGCATTTTCCGTGGCATACCGGCTCTATCGAATACAGCCTGTAGCCCCAACGGCCCCGCATCATGGATCATCAACCAAACGCGCTGGTGGCCCACACCAGACAATTCCGCCAGCGAATGCTCAACGAACGGCATCTGGCCGCAGCAGAGCGCCCGCATAATCAGTGAATGGGTCAACCGCCCATTCAGGTGAAGCTGCGAGACAAAACGCGGCAAATCATAAGTTCGCCCCGCCTGCTCTACCAGATCAATCGTTGCCCGCTCACGCGATGCCGAGGCGAGGTCGATCGCCATTTGTGCCGGAAGCTCGTGGCGATTGACCAGCAGGTCAAACAACTGGCCAGAAACCAGCGAAACCATCTTTTCGGCGATATGGGTAGGAATGTATTCGCGACTGATAAAGCCCTTTTGCACATCCTCATCAGACCCAAACCGGCGGATCGAGTTTTCATAAGCGGCGTCCGTAAACTCCGCCCCCTCATTTGCGGACAACATCCGCACGGCCTCAACCGTTCCATGCTCGGAAATCACGTCCGTCAGTGTCGTCGACAGGGTTTCACGATTGGCAATTGCGGCCTGTTTTGCCGCGGTGACGGACAGGACAAGTTCAATCAGATCCTCTTCGGTAAACACCGGCGAGTCCTGCAGTACGGGAATGGCTACAGCCTCGATATCCTGCGCCAGCTTCAAGGCGATCTCTCGTGGCAAAATCGGCGAATTTCGTAACGTGACAGACAAGGTGCGCCGCACCAGATCCGCCGCATCATCCGCGAGTATTCCCATGATTTCCTGTGCATATTCGCGCTCGGAATCACTCAGCACATCCAGAGCGATCCGGCGACACAACCGATGGGCAACCGATGCCCGATCTTCGGGTGTTTCACCCTTGATCAGTCTGTGGATGTCCTGTTCGTTCAGTTGTGGGCGAATACTCTGGACGCTCATCTTCTGATGCCTCTTGTTTTCGATTCGATACAAACTCGCGGTATGCGGTTAACATCCGGTTTACCTATTGGGGTTCGCCGCATGAAAAAAGCCGGCCCCTGCGGACCGGCTTTCATCAGATTTCGTCTACTGGCGTGAAGACTACTCGTCTTCTTCCTTAAACAGGTCTTCGCGGGACACCGTTTCCTCGGTGATTTCAGCGACTTCCAGAATATGGTCGACGACCTTGTCTTCGTAGATCGGTGCGCGCAGCTGGGCCATCGCGCCAGGATTGTTGCGGAAGAATTCCACCACCTGCGTTTCCTGACCAGGATACTGGCGTGCTTCGCGGACCAGAGCCTGGTTCACTTCCTGCTCGGAAATGCGAACGTCGGCCACGCGGCCGATCTCGGCGAGGACCAGACCGAGGCGCACGCGACGCTCTGCGATCTTGCGATACTCTTCCTTGAGTTCGTCTTCCGACTTGTCCTTGTCTTCGTCAGCCGTGCGGCCCGCATCCATTTCCGACTGCAGTTGCTGCCAGATCTGATTGAACTCCTGCTCCACCATGTTCGGCGGCAGATCGAAGCTGTGAGCCTCATCCAGTTGGTCAAGCAGGTTACGCTTCGCTTTGGCGCGGGACGCACCGTCATGCTCAGCTTTCAACTGGTCTTTCACAAGGCCGGTCAGCTGCTCAAGGCTTTCCAGACCGAGACCCTTGGCGAATTCGTCGTCGAGTTCAGCCGTTTTTGGCGCGCGAACTTCGTGCACTTTCACTTCGAAGACAGCTTCCTTGCCGGCAAGGTCAGCGGCGCCGTACGCTTCCGGGAACGTTACGGTCACGTCTTTTTCGTCACCCGCCTTCACGCCGACCAGTTGGTCTTCGAAGCCCGGAATGAACTGGCCGGAACCAATGACCAGTGTCTGCTGCTCGGCGCTACCGCCTTCAAAGGCTTCGCCATCGATCTTGCCCACGAAATCCATGACGACTGCGTCGCCTTCCTTGGCTTTCGCCGTCTTGGCGCGCGGTTCATACTGTGTGTTCTGTTCGGCGATACGGCCAAGCGCTTCGTCGATCTGTTCCTGAGCGACGTCCGCGACGGGGCGCGTGATGGTCAGCTTGGTCACATCGGCCGGCTCGAACTCCGGCATCACGTCGACATTCATGTTGTAGGACAGATCGGCCTGGCCCTTGACCACAGCTTCCATATCGCCATCGATCTGGACGTCTGGCTGGCCAGCCGGGCGCAGCTCATTGTCTTCAAGCGCCTTCTGGTTGGTCTCGGTGACCAGCTTGTTGATCAACTCGCCCATCAGGTCCTGGCCGTACAGCTTGCGGACATGGGATGCGGGCACCTTGCCCGGACGGAAGCCCTTAAGCTTCATTTGCGGCCGGATTTCTTCAATCCGCTCGTCGAGTTTGGCCTGCAGTTCCGAGGCCGGCACTTTAACGGCGAACGTGCGGCTAAGACCTTCTGCCTTGGTCTGGGTAACTTCCATCGGTTCAATCATCCGTAATCTTGGGTCACGGGCGCAAGAAATGCGCGCGGGCGCCCTGTGAATCCTGTCTGAAGGGGCGGCTTATGTCATAGCCGAAAGCCCCTGTCCACGCTGGACTATGCGCGGATAGCAGCACTTTCAACCATGCAAATACGAGAAAGCGCAAATGGAGGGTTTTCCATGCAAGCCAAGACCGCCAAACCGTAGTCTTCACCGAAGAAAAAAGGCCCGCCGCAAAAGCGGACGGGCCCGGAGACCGGTGAGTGAACCGGCCAAAAATGAGGGCACCGAACGATCATTCGGGGGACTGACGGCCGCCCGGCGCCCTCTTCCGCAGCTACTGAACCGAAATGTTCACCGTGTTGCCGATGGACGCTGCGGTAGCAGCAGCCTCGGCACCATGGGACACTTGGGCAGCAAGTGCAGAAATCTGATGGCCAGAATTCGCCTGTCTGACGCGAGTCAGGGCGTTGCCCACGACATCAGAGTTCAGGCTGGTGAGCGATGCGGAATTGCCGATCGCAGCTGCGGTGGCTGTGCCGTCAGCAAAGCCAACCAAACGGCCGTTCAATTCGGCGACCATCGTACCGGAATTGTACTGCTGCGCAGTCATGCTGCCGCTTCCCGGGATCTCAACGGATAGCGAGTTGCCGATCGACGCCGCAGTTGCAGTGACTTCAGTTATCTCACTGATCGTCGCATTCATCTGAGTGGTCATGTATCCGCTGTTCGATTGCGTTGAGCGGCTTGCGAGTGTGCTGGCTTCTGACGTGACCGATGCAGTATTGCCGATGGCAGCTGCCGTCGCTGTTGCGATACCGGAATTCTCGATGTTCACATTGGCATTGGCATAGGCTGCACCTGAATTGCCTTGGGTGACCGATGAGACGGCGTCGGCAACCGAGTCGATCGAATAGGAATTGCCGATTGTCGCAGCCGTGCCGGTGACTTCACCCATCGCACCGCCGAGGAGGTTGAGGGTGGCACTCTGATTGCCGCTGTTGACCTGACGAGTTGCGTAGTCAATTGCGTTGGCGGCGGCATCGGACACGTCACCAAGAGCTGAATCGCCCAGCACGTCCAAATCGGCATCAACCACACTGTCGCCACCAATGTCGACAGAGGCATCGACGACGTCTCCAATGCCGAGATCGACATCGACTGGACCTCTGCCATTATTGTTGCCGCGGTCGGCGACCGCCTGTCCGCACAGTATGAGGGCAGAAGCGAAGTAAAGAGCAGACCGTTTCATGAATATTCTCCTTTAATGATTAGTCTGTTGAAAGGCAGGCACGTCCGACATGACGAACTCTGCTTGAGCGCAGGCTTGCGCGGACGGACCGGCGATGCCTGAGACGAGATCGAAAACGGCGCTTTCGACGATCGTTCGGATTGCGGTGTGCACAGGCTCCTGAGCGCGCTCGCCCATGCCGATGTCGATGGTTGTGTCCCCAATGAATTCGAACACACCCGCGCGAATTTCGCGCCCGCGAATTATTTTCCGTTGGCTGACCAGATTCACCACGCTCAAATCAGTGGCGTTGACCAGACGAAGGTCCAGAGCGACGGTCATTGCATAGTGGCGCTTACCACCAACAACCGGCCCTATACGTGCTTCGCGAACATTGCTGTGCACGTTGAAATTCAGTTCCGTGATACCGCCGAGCAGGATGTAGTCGCTGCCGGCAATAGAACCTGTGAATACTTTACGGTAGTCCTCGGTTGGCTCGCCCGCTTCACTGATCAGGCGATTGTTTGCAAATTCAAGCTCCTGCTCGGCAACGGCGGTATCAAGGCGCTCGGCGAGTGGGAAACCAGCTTGGCTAACTGCCGACATCACCATCAGAGAGGCGCCCTGCGTGGCCACTGCGCCTTCGAATGTCGAAAATCTTCCGGTCATGTCGCGTATGTCGCCCACGGCGATCCGTGGCTTTTCCGCTGGTGTGCTCCACTTCATGCAAGTGAGCTGGCCCGAATAGGCAGTGGAGCTGTTTTCCACAATTGCGCCGGTCGACAGATAGTCCGGATTGGAGACGATCCCTTCCATCGACGTGCAAGCCGTCGAGATGACCAGACCGGCGCCGATCAGAAACGGGCGAAATGCTTTGCGACAGGTCATGATCAGTCACCCCCACTCGTTGGAAGATGGGCAACGATTGCGGACTGGTTTCCCAAATTGATTTGGGAGGCATCCACCATCACGGTGTTGTTGTTTCCTTCAATCTCCACACTGATCATGTTGCCGATTGCGGTTGCGCTGCCGCCAGTCGTCGTACCTGACCATGACGGCATCATCGCACGCGTGCTCCCGAATGAGCCGGTGGCGGCTGAGGATCCTGATCCCCCTCCGGCGATGATGATCCGATTGGCCTGGGTATCGCGGCTGAAGCCAAGCGGCGCATCTGACCATCCCCCGGCTTCCATGCTTATCTGGGCCGAAGCCGGGATAGCAGAGACCAGCGATGCAGAGATCACAATTGATTGCAGTGTTAGTTTCAAGTTCGTCATTTCGTATCCCCGAATGAGTACTAAGCTCGAGGGCACAATCGGCCTTTATTGTAGTGCGGTATATTCTCCGGAAGGACGGTCTTGCAGCGCAAAGGGCGGGGCCGACCTGACCTTTTGGTCAGGTAGTTCGCTCAATCGATCACTGGTATTTAATCAAAAGGCATAAAAGCCTTGGCGCGATCGGGCCGAGGTCTGCTGCTTCGCTGTATTTGGGATGAACTGGAGCCAAATGATGAAGGGAGTTGTGTTCAGACAGTTTCTGGAATTCGCAGAAAAGGAGTTCGGCGAAGCCAAAATCGACGAATTGCTGCGCACGACCGACTTGGAATCGGCTGGAGTATATACGAATGTCGGATATTACGACCATGTCGAAATGCTGACATTG
Organism: Hyphomonas sp. UBA4494; assembly: GCF_002388935.1. Lineage (NCBI taxonomy): Bacteria > Pseudomonadati > Pseudomonadota > Alphaproteobacteria > Hyphomonadales > Hyphomonadaceae > Hyphomonas > Hyphomonas sp. UBA4494. The sequence continues at coordinate 114,739 of NZ_DGNK01000012.1, read as the reverse complement.
GTTACCGCGCTCTCAAATCGAACAGGCCGGTCAGCACGACAACTCCTGGTTGGCTTTGGACGCAGTCTCTTCCCCACACTTATTGCGGGTCACCCTCAAGACGGCATCAGCCATGCCTTTGACTTGATCGAACGCATACATGGCGTCATTCACCGTGATGTTCGTAAACTGTATCCCGATGCTGAAGTGCCGGATATCCAGCCCAGATCTCGTGATGGAGACCGCGAAATGCGCATCACATACGCCTCGGGACGACCCATGGCCGATTTATGTGAAGGCATGATCATGGCGGCTCTTGATCACTATAATAAACTCGAAGATTTTGAGATTGTGCGAACCGATAGTAAACATCGGTACCTCTATAATGCGGAATTTCATGTATTCCGCAGGGATTGAACTTGAGCGAAAGTGATGAAAATCTCGCACGGCTAAAACGGAAGCTCGAGAGAGAGTCTGCTGCACGCACGGCTGCGGAAAACCTGTTGGAAGTTCGATCCGCTGAACTTTATGAAATCACCGAGCAGCTCCGCGAAGAAGCCCTTCAGGTCAAACACTTGTCAACCGCGATTGATGTGTCTGCTGACGGTGTTGCCATCACCAACAAGGATGGCGTCTTCACCTACATGAATCCGACCCATGCCAGTATGTTCGGGTATGCCTACGCCAGTGAGTGTATCGGACGATCCTGGACGATTTTGTACGCCAAGGACACGTTGCGCCGATTTGAACGCGACATTTTTCCTCTCTTCCAGCAAAATGGGTATTGGCGCGGCGAAGTCGCTGGCATTGCCAATGATGGTTCAAAAGTACATCAGGATCTGTCGCTGACGGCGATCGCGGATGGAGGCATCCTCTGCTCCACACGCGATGTGGGCATCATTCGACGCCGTGAAGCCCAACGAGAACAATTGCACGAAATGCTGCTCGACGCTGAACGGCGCGATGCTCTCGGCCGTATGGCAAAATCAGTTGGGCACGACTTTGCAAACATACTGGCCATCATAAATGCCTCCGCACAATTGCTGACAGATGAAGGACAGGCTGACATTTCCGAATTGTTGATAGAGCGCATTCTCCAATCCTGTAATCAGGCCAATGATCTGGTCGAAGACCTGATGCATTTCGATACCGAACCAGAGCAAAAAGTCTGCTCCCTGAACGACCTCGTGCGGGATGTCAGCGAACTCAACAGCAACCAGTTTCTGGCAACGCAGGGCTTCGAAACCCTGGTGACCGCAAGCAAGCTCATCTGCGAAACCGACCCAACCCTGTTTTCCCGAATGGTCTTCAATCTGGTCAAGAATGCGCGCGAGGCCATCAACGAGAATGGTAGTGTCTACCTCTCCCTGGAGCAGATTGATGAAGACACTTCAGTGGAACCTGACTTTCACCCATCCGCAATTTGCAACCGTGGAGACTGCCAGTCATTCCCGGCGGCGCGCCTGATCGTGCGCGACGATGGAGTCGGCATGTCTCAAAAAGCTCTTGATACAGCTTTTTTGCCATTTCAGTCGACCAAAGGTACCGGTCGCGGGCTTGGACTGGTTACGGTTGATGCCCTGTTACAGGGTCAGATGGGCCGAATGCGCGCTTTCAGCCGCCCCGGCGAAGGGACGATGGTCGCGATCGACTTGCCCTTGCTGGATGCACGCGCCCCCAGAACGTTTCCCAATTCCATCAACGACCCCGATAAGCCAAGTACGGGCGCTCAAGGCGCACTGGTCATAGACGATGATCAATTTCAAGTGGACCTTGTCGTCACCCTGTTGAGAGAATTCGGTTGGGATGCTGTGGGTTTTACAAATCCGGTCGCCGCACTTGGCGTCTTCAAAGTTGCACCCTGGGCCTTCGAGTTGATTGTAACAGACCGTCGCATGCCACAAATGAGCGGTGATGAGCTGGTTCTCGAATTGCTGGATGTCCGGTCAGACATCCCCGTCGTAATGAGTTCCGGCGCTCTCGCATCCCCTCTGCCAGCCGGTCTGGCCGCGACCATTGCCAAACCACTGTCTCGTGAGAAATTATGGGCAACCCTGCACAAGATTGGCAAAACTGCGCCGGCACATCCACCATTGTCAGCGAACGAGTGAATCGGATTTACAGTATGCGCCTTCTAATTGCCGATGATCATGATCTCGTGCTGGACGCCGTCCGGTCACTGCTGGAGCACGAATTGCCCGATGCGAAGATTACCATCATGCGCGATGGCGATGTCGTCAGGACCGCTCTTCAGAATGGCGATCGCTATGATCTCGCTTTGCTGGACCTGCGGATGCCGGGCATCACGGGTGTTCAGGACGTCAAAGAGCTTATTGCCATGTTTTCCGATCAACCGATTGCGATCCTGTCAGGTGTTGCAGGGCAGATGGAGGTAACTGCTCTATTGGAAAGTGGCGCCCGGGGCTTTATCCCCAAGACCATGCCGGGCGACGGCTTGGTCGCCGCGGTCCGTCTTATTCTGGCAGGACAGGTTTTCAGTCCCACCCAGACCGACAAGAGTCAGGGAGCAGACGGCTCAAGTCTCACCCCACGTGAACGCGAAGTGCTGTTCTGCCTGCAGCGAGGGGAATCCAACAAACAGATCGCCCGGTTGCTCGACATTCAGGAAACAACAGTAAAGCTACACTTGCGGTCGTTGGCCTTGAAACTGGAAGCACGCAATCGCACCGAAGTGGTCGTCAAGGCGATCCAGTCCGGTCTAATCGCATAGATAACCGTCTCATGAGCACGTCATTCAAGAAGCGGCGCACGCCGGCTTGTTTTCTCGTGCCCCACTTATTCCAATATGCGTATTCTTCCGGAGTGTCCGCGCCACCGCTTTGCACCACTCTTCGTTGATGGATCAAAGTTAGGAGAATGGCATGGCACGGTTTGCAGCAGTTCCTGAAGCACATGCGAGCTTAGCTAGCGCACGACAAGTGTACGCCCCCGGGACTCATCTTTTCCATCAAGGCGATATTGAGCGAGGCATCCACAAGATTGTATCGGGTACCGTGACCGTTTACCGAGTCACGGCGGATGGACATCGCCAGATCGAAGCATTTTCCGGCCCAGGTGAATATGTCTCTCTGTGTTTGTGCGCCACCAGTCCGACAAGTGCAGAAGCGCTAAGCCGCGTGGAAACAAACTATGTGAGCCGTGAAGCTTTTGAGCGATGCCTTCTGCAAGACGCGCAATTTCGACAGACGGTGTTTCGCGAGATAGACAAGGCGTCCGCAGACGCGCGCCGTCAGGCCACATTGCTAGCCTGTCGCTGTGCGAAGGAGCGGGTAGCAGATTTCGTGCTTTTCCTTGATTCACGCTTTGCACCCAAAGCCGATGGCTACACACCTATTCGAATGAGCCGGTGTGACATCGCCGATCATCTGGGCCTGACAATTGAAACCGTCAGCCGCATGCTCAACCAGTTCAAGCAAAATGGCGTCATCGACATGCCTCGGGCTGATCGGTTTCGCCTAAGAAACCGTCAATATCTCAACCGCCTGGCCGGCCAAAATGATGAAGCTGATAGCAGACCACACGGACTGGCCCTGTAAGTCAGTCCTCTTTACAATCCGTTGATCCCCGTACGGCGTATGGTGCGGTGACTTTCCAAGCAGGAAATTTCGGCGAGTGATCTTGTACTCGCGGAACACTAATACGTCCGGAGGCAAATTTTTCACCTCCGACTACAGGCTAAGCTATGCGCGCCTTAATGCTATTCAGAGGATGAACTATCCAGTGTAATTGCGACGAAGCGGTCGAACTGGTCGACATAGTCATGCGCTGCTTCGCTGGCTGCGCGAAACCAAACTGCGACACCCTGTTGTGGGGATCTACAAGTGCCAAGTTCGCTCATGAAAGAAATGTCCTTCCGCAGGCGCCTGTTGTAGAATTTCGCCATGTCCTGACTTGCCTCCATGAAGTGCTTCATGCTGTCGGCACCAAATTGCATCGTGTCGGCTACCGGGTTCGGTATCGCGCTATTGGGAATGAAACCTGTTCCGTTTGTGCCGACTTGCGGACTTGGTTTCGGGCTCGCTGTCGCTTTCGGAGTCTGGGATTTTGTCTGGGCCATGGCATTTCTCCTGCAAGGGTTGATGTATGCGAGTTTGAGCTCTGTCTTTTGCCATTCAACCAATGTCTATCTCGCCTTGAAATACGCATTACCCCTGAATTCACGTACTTCTACGGGCTTGCCGAAATGTCTCCATCAGGATTGAGTGTACAAAACAATCTTCTGGAGAAAGTGATCGCATGATCCGCACAATTCGATATCCCGCAAAAAGCCGACCCAAGTCGTGACCAGCGATATGGACGGCAAGTTCGATTGGCTCGTTGCGAAAGCTGCATCTCAATCGGGCCCCACATTGCGCGTTGCGGTTATGCATCCTGTAGACGCCTCCAGCCTGAAGGGTGCTTTGGACGCGGCGGAGGCAGGTATCATGTTGCCCATCCTGGTGGGACCGATTGCAAAAATGTCGGCCGCAGCGGAATCGGCGGGCCTGGACATCTCTGGCCTTGTGCAAATTGAAGCACCCTACAGCCACGCAGCCGCAGCACGATCCGTAGAGCTGATCCATGAAGGCGAGGCAGATGCCCTCATGAAGGGCGCACTCCACACAAATGAAATGATGGCTGAAGTCGTCAAACGCGACGGCGGCTTGCGCACTGACCGGCGCATGAGCCATGTGTTCCTGCTCTCCACCGCCGGTTATCATAAACCGTTGCTGATCAGTGATGGCGCCCTCAACATTGCGCCTGACCTCACCTCGAAACGCTGGATAACGCAAAACGCAATTGACGCGGCCCGTGCCATCAACATCGATCCGCCAAAAGTCGCCATCCTGTCTGCAACCGAAGAGGTGGACCCGATCATACCGTCCACCCTGGATGCAGCCGCCCTGTGCAAGATGGCGGACCGAGGTCAGATCAAAGGCGGCATCGTGGACGGTCCGCTTGCGTTTGACCTAGCTGTCTCACCTGAATCGGTCGCAACCAAAGGCCTGAAGTCTCCGGTTGCCGGGGATGCAGATATTCTGATCGTTCCCGCCATCGAGGCTGGAAACATGTTGGCCAAACAACTGGACTATCTAGCCAGCGCATCAGCGGCTGGAATTGTTCTGGGTGCCAGTGTTCCGATTATTCTGACCAGCCGCGCCGACAGCGCCGAGGAGCGACTGGCTTCATGCGCCTTTGCGTCAGCCGTGGCGCGCTGGCAGCGAGACCAACCATGACGCGCCGCGCTGTCGCAACATTCAATGTGGGTTCTTCCAGCCTCAAATTCTCGATGTTCGAAATCGACGCTGTCGGCGAGCTGGGAGAATGCCTCTTTCGCGGCGCTTTGCGCGATCTTTCCGGCGCGCGACGCGTGGACGTATCAGACTCGGAAAAAGTGAAGCCGCTTCAGAGCGTCATAGCCAGCATATCTGATCCAAAGCATTTGATCACTGCGCTTGCGACCTGGCTAACCGGGCCGGAGGTCGGCGTGACCCTTTCCGGTATAGGACACAGGATCGTGCATGGCGGCACCCTGTTTGAGGGCCCGGTCGCCGTTAGCGACAGGGCTATTGAGCGCTTACAGGCCCTCGCAGTCTTCGCGCCAGCGCACCAACCGCATAATCTCGCGGGCGTGCAAGCCGTTGCAAATGCCCTGCCCGATATCCGTCAAACCTTGTCATTCGACACGGCGTTCCACAGGACCATGCCGCACATTGCCGAACTCTACGCCCTGCCCCGTGCGCTAAGCGAGCAGGGCATATTGCGCTTCGGATTTCATGGATTGTCATATGTGCACATCGCAGAAACTCTTGGTGAGGTTCTGGGCGCGCGTCCAAACCGTGTGCTTGCCTTGCATCTGGGCAGCGGCGCAAGCGCCTGCGCCATGATTGACGGGAAAAGCATCGCCACATCCATGGGCCTGACCGCACTTGATGGCTTGCCCATGGCGACTCGCTGCGGGGATCTGGATCCGGGCGTGGTCCTGCACCTGATCAAGGATCGTGCTATGCCAGTCGAAGAGGTTTCCGACCTGCTTTATACGAAGTCTGGCCTACTTGGCGTCTCGGGCATATCGGGAGATACCAAAACGCTTCTGGAAAGCCCTGCCCAAGAGGCGAAAGAAGCTATCGATCTATATTGCTACAGGATCGCCAGCCAATGCGGCTCACTTGCCGTAGATATGAAAGGGTTTGACGCAATTGTATTCTCGGGCGGAGTCGGCGAGAACGCACCAGCAATCCGCTCACGAATTATTCAACACCTCGATTGGCTAGGTCCAACTCTTGACGACGCCGCGAACGAAGCGAATGCAGAAGTTCTGTCTCCCAAGGGGGCGTCGGTGCCGGTGGTGCGCGTTGTCGCGGATGAAGAGCGCATCATTGCGCGCGAATGTGCCTCTCTTCTCTAGCGGATCAGAAAATCGCAGCCACCTACAGTATTGTCCCAAGTGGCCGATAGCTGCACTGCTGCTGACTCTGAACCGTCCTGCGCCTCGGAAGTCGGCTGTGGAGCTTCACGTGCGCGCACCAACACCTTGTCGACAATCCGGCTCGAAGGGTGCTCTACTAGCAAATCTCCCTCTTCAAGACCCAACAGTATCTCTGCCTCCTGGCCATTCAAATGCCCGATCGTTACTTGACGCAAGCGGGCGCGACCGTTTTCGATGCGATAGACGGACCAGTTGCGATCCTGCTTGAACAATGCGGTTATTGGAATAGTGAGAACATTGTCCTGCGACCAGATCTGGACAGCTACGTCCACCCTGTATCCATGACCCAGCCGGTCCGCAGGCTGGCCTTGCAGCAAGTCCACGACAACATTCACGCGCTGCTCCTCAATCCCGAGTGCGGATATTTTTGTGAAGGCAAAAGGCTCAATTTGCCGAACCTTACCTTGCAGGACGGGACCACCCCAATCCGAGATGATCACAGGATCTCCGGGTGAAATGCGCACCGCATCCTCAGACAACAGATCCGCCACGATCTCGATCTCCTCAGGATCCCCAACTTCCACAAGAGGTGCGCCCTGTGCCACCGGCCCCTCGCTCTGGCGAAGGCGCCGCAGCAAAACCCCATCGATAGGTGCGATGACATCGATCAGTTCTCCGCCCTCATCCTCACTGCTCGGGCGAAGCGCAGCGCGGGCGGCTGCCAGTTCCTGCCGGCGCATGGCAAGTGCAGCTTCCGCAGCCCGAGCAGCCGCCTGCAGCGTCGTCTCTTCCGCTTCGGCCCGCTCCAGCATCTGGCGCGATATTGCTCCACCTGGCGCCAGCAGCCGATAGCGATTGGCATCCGTGGTGGCATGGTTCAGTTCGGACCGAACCCGGTCGAGTTCCGCCTTGGACGCCGTCACAGCAGCAGCGGCAGCATCGGCAACCGCCGACAGTTGCTTTTGGGATCGACTGTCCAGCACAGGCGCAGCCACGGGACGGATGCCTGCGACGATTGTCTCCCCTTGATATACGCAGTCGCCTGCTTCGAGGCTGATCCGCTCCAATTGCCCTGAGACGGGCGCGGAGATTTCAAAGACATCATGAATGCGCGTCTTGCCTTCCTCATTTACGGAAACGGTCATCGACCCCCTGCTTGCATTCACTATATCTACGTCGATGGCGCGGGGTGAGAATGCCCAGACCGCCAGCGCCAGCACAATTATGGCGATGACAGCCCAAAACAGAAGACGATTGCGAAGGGCCATGAGGTCACTCCCGGGTTTTCAAAACGGCGATAAGGTCGAGCGATTTCACGCGCTGGCGCACGAATAGAGCAGCGGCGATCGATGACACGATCACAATGGAGGCGGCCAGCCCGTGCGTGGAGGGGGCGACTGTAATCGGCACTCGGAATAATTCAGTCGCCATTGATGTCGCCACCAGATAGGCGAGCCCCATTCCCATAGCCCCACCCAGCGGCAGAGCCAGAAAAACCAGCAAGGCCAATTCTCCAATCAAGATGTACGATACCTCGCCTTCCGAAAATCCGAGCACACGCAGGCTGGCCAACTCGCGACCTCGCTCAGTCAGGCCGATACGCGCAGCATTGTAAACGACCGCCGCGGCAATCGCACCGCCAATCAAAGCGTAGATTGTCATCATGATATTGATGTTCTCTTCCATTGAGTCATTGAAATTCTCAATCGAAGCGCGCTGGAGAGAGACGCTGGCAATCCCGGGGCGCTCCAGAACCGCAGCGCTGAAGACTGCCTCCCTGTCAGGATCAATCATGGCATAAACACCGCTGACGACATTGCTTTCACCCAAGGCGCGCTCTAGCGAATCCACATCCATGAAGGCTGGCCATCCCATGGCTTCATTCACAATGGCCGTAACGGACACATCCAGCGTAGGCCTTTCCCCTTCAAGCACTTCCAGACTGACCCGATCACCGCGCCCGACATTGATCATTCCTGCCAGCTGCGAAGACACAGCCAATCCTCGATCCGGAACACCCAGGAATTTATCCTGATCATCCAGCAGCCGCCGCAGCCGGCCGTCAGGCTCCACACCCACCAACCTCACCCGTTCGTCCAACTGGCCATACCTCACGCGGGTAGAGATGTCCCGGTTAGGCTGCACCGAAAGCACACCCGGCATTCGCTCTATTTCTCGCACAGCGCCAATGTTTGTCGGTTCGACAAAGTTAATTGCGACGTCATATGCATCCGTGCGGTGAAAGTGCTGCTCCATCATTTCGTCAATTGAATCGAACGCAAACAAAGTCCCCACCAGCAAGGCTTGCGCCGCCGCAACGCCTATGACGGTCACGCCTGCACGCACGGGCCACCGCGTGACATGCCTCAGGATCATGCGGGTTGGCTCATCAAAGTGTATGTGTGCGAACGCACGCTGAACCGGTCCTTTTCCATAAACGGTTGGCGGCGCAGCAGACATTGCCTCGGCTGGCACTAGCTTCGCTGCAGATCGCGCGGACCCGACTGCGCCAAATATCGCGGCAAGGGTTGCAGCCCCCCCACCGATCACAAATGCCGACGGATCCAGCCGGAAAATCATATCGGGAAACCGGAAGCTATCCGTATAGAGATTGGTCATCAAGCGCGCCAGTGCTGCGCCAAGGACAAAACCAACGAGGATACCGCCGGTCACCATGCCCAACGCCATCTTCACATAGTGCCAGGCGATTTCCCACTCATCGAAACCGAAAGCTTTCAGCAAACCAATCTGCTGGCGCTCCGTCGCGATCAGTCGCGCCAGAATCGCATTTATCAGCATGGCTGACACAATCAGGAATATTGGCGGTATGATCGCAGCGATCGATGCCAGTTGCTGCATCTCGCTTTCAATGAACGCATTGGACAATTGATCTTCCGCGCCATAAGCCCCGCCAGTGCCGTATGGCTCCAACAATTTGTCCAGCGAGTCGATCACCCCTTGTGGGTTGGCTCCGGGACTGAGAGAGACGCTCACACTGTTGAACGCTCCATCCAGATCAAAGGCCGCTTCAAGTGCCCTACGGCTTAGCCAGAAGATAGCGAAACGTTTTTCATCAGGTAGCAGACCGCTCGGGCCCAGCATGTAGACATGCTCTGGGGAATCCCCCACCCCGACAATCTCTAGGTCACGCGCACGTCCATTGATGATGGCGCGTACATGGCTGCCCAGCGTAAACCCGTGCGCATCTACGAACGCCTTGGAAACCACTGCCTCGTCCGGGCGGCTGGGATCGGGGAAGCGTCCGGAATACAGCAGGACGCCGTTCAGTCTTGGTTTTCCGTTCTCAGGCACCGACACCAATTGAGCGTTCGCTGGCTCGCGCATGCCTTCAATGTCCAGTGTTACAAGGCGAGAAATGCGTGTTTCGATGGTTCGGACGCCATCAATCTCCGCGATTTCATTTGCGAGTCGCTCGGGCGCGCGCTTCGCATTCGAGAAGACGTAAGCAAATCGAAACCGGTCGTAATAAGTATCGCGGCTCAACTCGAGAGACGATATCGCACCTAGCGCCATCACCATGATCGCTACGCCGCACGCCACAATCGCGCCCACCGCCAGCCCCTGACCGCGCATATGCAACAGATCCCGCAACAATTTGCGGTCCAGCGCTGACATCCATCCTACCATGACAAATCAGCCGGTTTTTTTGCCCTGCCGACTTCTTCAACATCCACAATGCGCCCATCAGACAGCCGAATTGTGCGGTCCGACATTTCGGAGATACCGATATTGTGCGTGATGACGACCGTTGTCGCGCCGAGTTCTCTGTTTACATGGTCAAGCGCTTCCAGAACCTGGATTCCGGTCTTGCTGTCGAGGGCACCGGTTGGCTCATCGCAAAAGAGCAATGCGGGTCGCTTTGCGATTGCTCGTGCAACGGCCACGCGCTGTTGTTCGCCCCCGGACAGTTCAGCTGGGAAGTGATCTAGGCGCGCACTCAGCCCAACCATGGCAAGGGCGTCTTCAGGGGGTATGGGATCGCGTGCAATTTCTGTCACCAGCGCCACATTCTCACGCGCTGTCAGGCTGGGTACGAGATTGTAGAATTGGAAGATAAAGCCAACATGGTGCCGGCGGTACCGGGTCAATCCGGCGTCCGACCTCCGGGTAAGTGACTTGCCTTCGAACTGGACATCCCCCTCGGTCGGGCGATCAAGTCCTCCGAGAATGTTGAGCAAGGTGGACTTTCCGCTGCCGGACGCTCCCAGCATGACCAACAATTCGCCGCGCCGAACGTCCAGATCAACCCCGCGCAACGCCTGAACTTTGACCTCACCCGTGTTATAGACCTTGGTCAGCCCCCGGGCAGACAGAAGCACGCCCGTATCGGTATCTGCATACGATGCCGGTGCAGGCGTCAACACGTTCATCCACGCCCCCCTAATGAACCATCAAGATTGGCAAGTCTGCATGCTGGATCATGTGCAAGGTCACGCCGCCTATGATGGATTCACGCAACCGGGAATGAGAGTAACCGCCCATCAAGACAACATCGCTGTTGCTCGCTTCGCATTGATTGAGAATTCGTTCCGCAATTGGCCGCTCCGGCCACTCCACGTGACGGCTCGTGACCAGAACCCCTGCCCGCTCGAGCCACAGCTTTGCCTGCTCAAGGCTCGGCGTGGCTGCGTCCGTTTCCCCAATCGTCAGCAGTGTCGTCTCGTCACTTTGCAATAGTAGGGGAAGAGCCGCACGGACGACTCTTGATGCCTGCAGGCTGCCATCCCATGCGACCAGCGGTCGGCGCGGTACGGCGCTCAGGCCAGAACGCGGCGTAAGGAAAACTGGCGCACCCGATTGCATCAACACGGCTTCAAACAACTCACGCTCCGGATGCGCCCCCTTGGCATCGGGAATTGCCACGACGACAAGGTCTGCCGCACGTGCCGAAAGACCGTAATTGAGCGGGAATTGTCCAACTTCTTCTGTCCACGAAGCGGTCACACCGTTTTGTTTCAACGCCTCCGGTACCGGCACGACATGGGCGTCCGAAGCAGCGCAGAGATCTTCGAACTTCGTTCGCAACGCGCGGGCATAGCGGCCCGCGGCTTCATCATGCCCCTCCATTGCCATCACGGTGGCTGAGGCAGATGCTGGATAGAACTCCATGGGCGGGTAGCCTGTAAAGCGCGGACGCACATGTTGAGCCATCACATGGCCCTTGAACGCACCCGCGAGCAACAAGGCTGTCTCTGACACCAGTCTTGCTGTTTCTTCAAAAGCGAGCGGAGCGAAGATTGTCTTGAACGTCATGGGAGTAAACCTCTCAAGTCGACCGCGAGATCGAATACCTCATGATCGCATGACACTATACTCACCCGCACCACCCCGTCTCCATCCGTACTTCTACGGAGACGCGAACCACACGCAATCATGTATCTGTTCCGCATCCCGACACAGGATCCGGACCACGCCCATGCATGATCATCGGCCACCCCCCAACCATATGTCAGTACCTGTTCATGCAGAACCGACTGAAGCGGCTTTGGAACGCCTCTCGTCCTCCCGGCTTGGACTGACACAGGCTGAAGCGGCAGCCCGTTTGAGTGAATACGGATTAAACAGGACGCCCCGCGGACGCAGAACGCCACTTCTGCTACGGTTCCTGCGCCACTTCCACAATGCCCTGATCTATGTGCTCATCGCCTCAGCCGCCGTCACATGGTGGCTCGGTCATCCCGTCGATACGGCCGTGATCCTGTTCGTAGTGATGGCCAATGGTGTCATCGGCTTCATTCAGGAAGGCCGCGCTGAATCCGCCATGGAAGCGATCGCTACCCTACTCTCACCTCACGCTGCCGTGCTGCGAGATGGAGACAGGGTGACGGTCGACGCCGAAACCCTGGTTCCGGGGGATATCGTGCTCGTTGAGGCTGGAGATCGAATTCCGGCAGACCTTCGACTGATAGAATCCAGCGGCCTGAAAATTCAGGAAGCAATCCTGACTGGAGAATCTGTACCTGTCGAAAAATCCGTGGAACCGTCGCGCACCGATGCGGTCCTGGGCGACCGTTCGAGTTCTGCATTCAGTGGCACTATTGTCACTGCTGGGCAGGCCGAGGGATTGGTCACCGCAACAGGCGTCAATACGGAGATCGGCCGGATCAGCAGCATGCTGTCGTCTGTGGACGAGCTGCAGACGCCATTGCTGCGCCAGATGAATGCCTTCGCCAAATGGCTGACCATTCTGATCCTGCTGATTGGCTCAGCCTTGCTCTCATATGGCGTGTTCATCAGACATGCCGACTTTTCCGAAACCTTCATGTCCGTGGTTGGCGTGTCGGTTGCGGCCATTCCGGAAGGCCTGCCAGCAGTCCTGACCATCACCATGGCGATAGGTGTTCGGGCTATGGCTGGACAGAATGCAATCATTCGACGTCTGCCTGCTATCGAAACCCTGGGCGCTGTCTCCGTCATCTGCACGGACAAGACCGGCACATTAACTCACAATGAAATGACAGTCTCAGCACTCATCATCGCATCACAGGCATTCGATGTGACAGGAGATGGATACACGCCAAGCGGGGATATTACGCCATCGCCGTCGGAGACCATCCGTCCTGTATTTGAGCTACTCGCGGAAACGGCGGCGCGCTGCAACGATTCCAGTCTGGCAAAGGAGGGAGACGTCTGGATCGTCAGTGGAGACCCCATGGAGGGTGCACTTCTTGCCTTCGCCGGAAAGGTCCTGGGAAATGCCGAGGATGTGCGACGCGACACTCCCCGTCAGGCTGTCCTGCCCTTCGATTCTCGCCACCGCTTCATGGCTACCAAGAATTCGGGGCCGGCTGGCGTACGAATCCACGCAAAAGGTGCTCCAGAGGATATCTCGGCGCTTTGCACGCACATGATCGGTGCAGATGGAACACCGGTTCCCATCGACCGTGAAGAAATCACGGCGATTACCGCTGAATTGGCTGCGCAGGGACAGCGAGTACTTGCATTGGCCTCAGCAGAGGCCAAGCCGGACCAGGCATTGACCCCGGAAGCGCTGAAAGGCGCTTTGGTTTTTCTGGGTGTCGTGGGTCTGAAAGACCCCCCTCGCGCCGAGGCTGTGGATGCTATCGCTGAGTGTCATGCTGCTGGAATCCAGGTGAAAATGATCACTGGCGACCATGCCGGCACCGCGGCTGCCATCGCAAAGGAAATCGGACTTCCTCACCCGGGTCACGTCCTGGAAGGTCGTGATCTGGACGCGATGGATGATGTCGACCTTGTCCACGCGGCGCTGGAGACCAATGTCTTCGCGCGCACGAGCCCTGAACACAAACTGCGCCTGGTGCAGGCCCTGCAGAGCCAAAACATGATCGTGGCGATGACCGGAGACGGCGTGAATGACGCGCCTGCCCTGAAACGTGCCGATGTTGGCGTAGCAATGGGCGTCAAGGGTAGCGAAGCCGCGAAGGAGGCTGCCGCAGTCGTCCTCGCAGACGACAATTTTGCCTCGATCGCTGCCGCCGTCACTGAGGGGCGCCGGATCTACGACAATATTCGAAAACTGATCCGCTGGACTCTCCCCACCGGTGGCGGGGAATCCAGTGTCGTGATTCTGGCACTTCTGTTCGGCACGACGCTTCCAGTGACAGCAATCCAGATATTGTGGATCAATCTGATCACGGAAATGACCCTTGGTTTCGCACTCGCCCTGGAACCTCTTGAGCCCAGAAGTATGCAACAGCCCCCTCGCAAGCGCGATGCGACTTTGCTAGACGGTGGATTGCTCGCAGACATCGTCGTTGCAACTATCCTTTTCGCGGCTGCCGTCTTCGCAGTCTTCACCTATACGCTAGATCAGTCCGCCTCCATTGAGCTGGCCCGGACGGTTGCGTTCAACACGCTTGTTGTTCTCCAGATCGCCTACCTGTTTTTCGTTCGCTATCTACATGGAGCGTCCAGCACACTGGACGGGCTGAAGGGCACACCCTCTGTATGGGTGGCACTCTCGATTGTCATGGTCGGTCAACTGATGGCGACCTACCTTCCAGCTGCGCAGAGTATATTTGGCACCGTCTCGCTTTCTCCCTTTTACGCTTCCATCGTAGTCGGTACCGGGATTGCGGTGTTTGGTTTGCTCGAAGTGGAAAAGCAGATGCGGCTTGCCATGCGGCGTATCCGATAAGGACGAAGTTGTTTCAACAGTTGATAAGCATCAATAAAGGGCGCTGGCGTTTGGTTAAGGTCCATCATCTTGTCCGTATCAGTGGAGGCAATCGAATTATGGCCAATCTCAATCCCTCGCCCGTCGCATCCATCGCGTTGCTCGCCATAGCCCTGCTAACAGGTTGCGCATCGGCGCCGACTCCTTACCAGCCTGCAACTGAACTCCACGGCTATACGAGTGAAAACGTTGGCGATGGGCTGATCCGCGTAGGCTTCAGGGGGAATTCAGAGACAAGCCGAGACGAGGTAGAAGCGAGCCTGTTTCACCGTATGGTCGAGATCGCTGAAGAGGAATCCGCTGGAAGCTTCACGATTGTCGGTCGGGAGACCGCCTGCACAACAACGCTCAGAACAGCCCCCGACACGACTTGCACCTATCATCAATCTGCGGATGCCCTGTTCCCTTACTATTTCGGTGTCTATGAACTCGACAGCCCGTGGCACTCCAAGCCCAAGCGAGAATATGAAGCTGTCGCGACGATCCGACTGTCACCAGAGCCCGTTTGCGGGGATTATGCAGATTGCTTTATCACAACAGATGCGCGGGCCGCGATCAGCAAAAACCCGGAATGACTCTGGACACTGTTGCCGCCTCGATCCGCCTTGGACATCAATAGTCCTGTCTCCATGAAAGAGGTCAGGTTGATAGTTGTCAAACTGCGAAACGAATAAATCTGCACTCTGTATGCGTCATATGGGAGACTCGATTATGCATTTGCCAACCGGAGCGTTCGTCCTTGTGTGCGATGGCTCAAAAGCCCTGCTTTTGGAAAACAAGGGCGATGCCGATTTGCTGGATTTGAGAATTGCCGAGGCTCTAACGGACGACAATCCGCCGAATCGAGATCAGTCAAGTGATCGGGCCGGGCGCTTCAAGACGCCTTCAGGCGCACATGCCGCAACAGAACAGACTGACTGGCACGACATTGCAGAAGAACGCTTTCTGTCGACCGTCGCCGAGATGGCCCTGAAAGAAATAGGCCAGTCAACTCCTGCAAGCCTTGTCGTCGCAGCAGATCCTCGCTCACTCGGGAAGTTGCGTCCGATGCTGACAGATTCAGGATCGGTTTCAATCCTGGCGGAACTTAACCGCGATCTGGCGCATCACACGCTTCCAAAAATCGAAGAAGCGATCAGCAACGCGTGAGCACTCAGGCCAATTGCCCCATGCGGTCGCTTGACTTGATACCCAGTCCCAGTTGTGAAATAGGCGCAGGTCGACCGAACAGATAGCCTTGTACTTCACCAAAGCCTGCCAGGTTCACAAATCGGAACTGTTCTTCTGTCTCCACACCTTCAGCAATCACCTTGATATCCAGAACCCGACTCATGCCTGACAGAATGCCGAGGATTTGCCGGGCGCGATCACTTTCTTCCGCACGAACGAAGAATGAGCGGTCGATCTTAACCCGGTCCACCGGCAAATGCTCCAGACGGCTGAGCGAAGAATTTCCGGTCCCGAAATCATCCAAAGCGATCGTGACACCCATTTCCCGGATAACCTCAATCACCTTACACGAAGTTTCGATATTGCGCAGCACGCCCCGCTCCGTGATTTCGAGCTCCAGCAGGTGTGGGGGAAACCCCGTCTCTTGAAGTATTTCAGCGACCGATTCAGAAAAACCATCGGACAATAATTCATTGGGAGATACATTGACGCTCAACCGAATGCTGTCACCGCTCTTCGACATCCACCCGAGAACGTCTTCGCATGCCTGACGCAACACATACTGGCCGAATGCAATGATATGCCGACTTGCCTCAGCGATCTCGATGAATTCCGACGGATTGATCGATCCGTACTTGGGGTGGGTCCACCGCGCCAACGCTTCGACACCAACCAACTGGCAATCTGAGACCCGCACAATCGGCTGGTAGTACAACCCGATCTTGCCTTCATCTATTGCAGGCATGAGGTCCCGGTGAATGGACAGGCGACGCTCCAGGCGTTGACGTACTTTCGCATCGGGAACAACGCAGGAATCGCCGCCTTGTGACTTCGCTTCGTATACTGCCGCATCAGCCTGTTCCAACACGTCCGCAATGGATTCTCCCTGCAAGCCGATGGCCGCGCCAATGGACGCTGTTACATCAATCAAGCGACCATCATATGCGATTGGCTTTGATACCAAGGATCTGATCCGGTCTGCCAAGACCGAGATATCATCAAGATTCACCGCCCTGCCGACAACACAACAGAACTCATCGCCCCCAATCCGGAACACGCGAATGCTATCGTCTTTGTCGGCGAGATGTTTCAAACGACCCCCGAGTGCGATCAACGCCGCATCCCCGCCAGCATGACCATGCCGGTCATTCAATTCCTTGAACTTGTCCAAATCGATGTAGAGGACGCTCATCAAGGCAGGGCGATCATCTCTCTTGCAAGATTCGATCAGAGAATTGAATGCGTGGCGGTTCTCCAAGCCTGTTAGAAGATCCGTCGTAGCCTGCTGCTTCAGCTTCTGCTCAAATTCCTCACGTACACTGATGTCATGCGCCACGCCCAGATACCCGGTAAATTCCCCATTCTCGGAGAACCGCGGACGCCCGCTAACCTCAACGCTGCAATTGACGCCATCGGCGCGCAGAACACCCTTTATCCTCGAAAACGGCTCACGACGCTGAATAGCTCCTGTGAACACCGCCTCATCGTTTTCCCATCCAATCAGCACATCGCGCCAACGACGTCCGAGAGCGTCGCCCTTGCCGAAATAATGGACAATCTTGCCAGTCGAATCGACTTCAATATGCCAGTCCGAAGACATCTCGGCATACGAAGTAGACCGCCCCCGATATCTATTCTCCCGCTGCAGAACCTCTTTCAGCGTAGTGTAGACATTTTGTCCGAATTGTTTCGGCAGCACGGCCGCAACACAACACGCAATAGCAATCAAGCTCAGCCCGATAGCTGTAAGTGCCGAATTGTCTACTCCGCCTACAATTACGTCCAACCGGTCGGCTGGTCCCATATACCAGTTGATGAACCCGATAATGAAAGCAGTGTAGGCAAAGCTCAGCTTCATCGTGGTGAAGAGCCCCCAGATGATCGGCGTAATGCTGAGTAATAGCATTCCCACAAATATGCCTTCATGGTCCAATACAAGCATGGCGAACAAATTTGCCGGAACACTGACACAAAGCAGCAATCCCTGGAGCAACATGAATTTGCGTCTGGCTGCGAAGTAAGCAGATGCAATCAACGCTGCCGCCGTAAGAGCGTCTATGAAGGTTCCGATATTCAGTTCGTATTGACCAACCACAAGCAGGCTCGTGATCGTGATCATCATGATGATGAGGGCTGTCAGAGCACTGTAGAGGATGATCGATTGCTGCAGACGATCCGGGCTCAGAATGGATTCTGCCAGCTCATCAATCGGGCCATCCCAGGAAGACGTTTTGGATTTACTGATATATTGCTGCATGGGGATCCTCGGCCTGTAGGGTTAACCCTACCCACGCTCAGTTAGCCCTCTGCAAAAGCCGGACTGGAATATCCGCCCAATGACTTAGGATTTGATTAGGATTTCCACGGGGGCCGATGCCACTGAAGCCAAGTTGTCCTGATTCCGAATAAGAAGAATTACCCGCTCCACGAAGAGAGACTGCATAGTAAACTTCCCGGAGACGGGTTTTCCCGAATATCGCAATGTCTGATGGACTGCCGACCAACTGAATGAGGCGTAACATCGCTTCGGTAAAATCAGGGCTCCAGCCCGCAAGCGCAAGACCTCGAACCACAGCTCCTCCGGCCGACATGGCGTCGATACCGCCAATACTTTCTATTTCCATGGTGCGCTCAGTCATTACGCGCGGATCGAGCGCGATATAGACGCCGAGGAGCGGATCGTTCGGCGACGCCTTGGGCGCCCCGGCTTCGACGGGAAGGTTTAGGGAGCAGCACATGTACTGACGACTGTCATAGACATGGCGGTCTCCATCGAGGATGGCCTCTTTGGCGCCATTCAGGATTGCCATGATAAAAGGTTCATAAATGACTGGGGCGCAACCCACCGGCTCAGTTATGCGAAACAGCTGAACACCCGGTATCCCTGTTTCGAACATTCCTGCACCCGTCAACCGGGCTGCGATGAAACGCTTCAGTTCTGACTTGCTCATTGACGAAACCTATCCGGCGAGAAGGTCAGCGGCATGCTCTCCATCCTTGGCGCAGACAGCGTCACGCGCCTTGCTGAAACTGATACCGAACGCGCCGCAACGGTCTGGCTCGCTATTGGCATTGTGCAGAATGTTTTGGGCGGGGGCACCGAGTTTGTCGGCGGCGTCTGGATCACGCTGGTCAGCCTGGCCGGACTGCGGCGTCGCGGTTTGCCAAGAGCGTTGAACCTGTTCGGCGTTTTCATCGGGCTTGCCGGAATCGTGACGATCTATCCAGATTTCGAACCCCTCAACGCCGTTTCAGGGCTCAGCCAGATCGTCTGATTTGTTTGTGTGGGTGTCGTGATGCTGGCCCGCAGGTCACCTGAGCTGATGCCCTCAGCGACCTGAGTGCCCGATATTATCAGGATGAAACAACATGTCTCAACTTCCACTCATGGGGTTGGCACATCTGTTGATGGGCACACTGGCCGTCATCTCTGGTGCGGGAGCATTGCCGGTCGCAAAGGGGCTCCGTCTGCACAGGGTGGCCGGAAACCTGTTCTTTGGCGCAATGCTCCTCCTGATCGCAAGTGGCCTCTATTTCAGCGTCACGCGATCCATTCTCTTCACTATTTTCCTGAGCGTGATGGCCTTCTATTTGCTCTTGAGTGGCTGGGCGACCGTGATACGCCGCGAAGGTAAAACGGAGCGGTTTGAGCTAGCGAATTGTCTTTTCATTCTCCTTGCAGGCGCGTTCGCACTCGGAATGGGCCTGACCGAAACAATCCGCGGGGCTCCGTTACAGGACGATGTTCCCTCCGCCGCCTTTTTCATCCTGGCCGCGCTCGCGGGGCTGTTTGGGGCGTATGATGTTGCTGTGATCCGGCGCGGTGGCTGTACTGGTAAGCATCGGATTGCGCGCCATCTCTGGCGGATGTGTCTGTCTCTGTTCATCGCCGTGACGATCTTCTTTCTCGGTAACAATGACGTACTGCCGGAAGTCCTGCGCACACCATTCTTTCTCACCGCCCCAATTGTCGCCGTTCTGGCACTGATGGTGTTTTGGCTGGTGCGCGTGATTTTCACTAATTGGTACAGAACTCCTTCCCAATAGATACGCCGTTCGGAGGCCTGTCCGTACCTGTCTCAGCTGGGCGCGTTGATGTTACGGGGCGAATGACGCTGGAAGACGTCATTGGGTTTATATTGCCGGCCAACAACAAAGGGCCAATGACACTTGTGTTCCGATGTCCTCTTTCGCATCCTCAGCGGTCGTTGAATGATTGGAAACGACATTTTGGTTGCTGGGAGAAGGCCCGGTCGGTAAGCTCTACATAACCGAAAATATTGGGAGAACGGGGTTTGCCGCTAATTGAAGACCTCGAGTTCCAACTCCACGTTTCGCTATTTGGTTCATTTCAAGTCGCAACACCATCCGAAACACCAATCGACATTTCCAACCGGCGCGCGCGTACCATTCTCGCTATGCTGAGTATAAATCCAGGGCAAAGCTTAAGCCGGGACTTGGTCAGCAAGCTAATATGGGCGGGCCGCTTCAAGCCTCAGGCGCGCGCCAGTCTGCGACAATGCCTGCACGATCTCAAACGCGAATTTCAAGGCTCGGGTTGGGAAATTCTGGAGATCTCTAACACTCAGCTCGCGGTCAAATCACATTTGATCCACACCGACCTTCAATCGCTGGAAACAGCCTTGAAAGAGAGAGATGATGTCCTTGCAACACAGCTTCTGCTTGAGCTATCCGGAAAGCCTCTGCTCGCGAATTTCGATTTGGGAGACGACCTGACTCAATGGCTCGCAATCCAGCGTGGTCAGATCGAAAACCGACTTCGGATTTCTACACAGCGCCTGTTGTCGGCGCTGAGAGCGAGCGGGCTAGACGAGCGTCATGAAGCTCTAGAACAAGCCTGGCACGGTTGGAGTGGCATATCTCGACTACGTCAGCGTAGAGGACTTGCAATCCTGCCCTTCAAGCAGATTGACGAAGTAGGTGGCGATCTGTTTCTCGCAGATGCGGCGGTTGAGGAACTCTCGTCACGTCTTGGCGGATTGAACGGACTGGCGCTTGCCGGACAAACATCTGTGGAGGCGGTGGCTGGATCATCACTAACGCTTCCAGAGATGGCCGAGAAGCTTGGCGTGACACACTTCATTGAAGGCGCGGTCCATCGATCCACAGGTTCAGTCAAGCTCTCCATACGACTGATAGAGGGGGCTTCCGGCAAACAGATATGGTTCGATCAGATCGTTGAGTCCGAAACATACTTTTTCGACCAGCGTAAGTTAATCGGCGAAAATGCCATTGCGGGCTTAAGCCATGCCATGGGTCTTGAGCGAAATTCGCGGCCGGTACGGACGATGACGCGCAGCCGTGAGGCTTATGCGCTGTATCTGCAGGGGCGAACATTGACCCAGCGGGTAACACTGGAAGGGGGATTGCTAAAAGCTGTCGAGCTGCTTGAGCAAGCCTTGGAGATTGACTCGGAGTTTGCTGAATGCTGGACGGCCCTCGGCGAAGCGTTCATTCATGTCGCTGTCTATACGCCCTGTCTCGAGCGCGTTGCGCTATCAGAAAAAGCGGCATCTTGCGCGCGGCGCGCTTTGGATCTCGATCCCAATCAAGGCTACGCCTACGCGATACTCAGTATCCATGAATGGACGTGCTTTAATCCCGCTGGGGCGCTGGAATACGCATTGGAAGCCTATAGGCTGGAACCCCACAATGCCGATGTGACCCTGAGACTGGGATCCAGCCTATTGTATCTCGGACGCACAAGAGAGGCCTTGCCCTATATCGAAGCAGCGATTGAACAGGATCCCGTCTATGGCCGGAACTATGTCATGCTTTGTGTCGCACACTTAAATGTTGGAAATCTTGAGGCGGCCATGCGTGCAGGACAACGGATGGCAGATCTCGGGATTCCAGGTTTCTATCTCGGGGTCGCTCAAGCTGCTGCCGGCAATCACGAAACCGCTGTCAAAACTTATTTTGAGACACGGCGTTATGTCGGAACACTCATTATGTCGCCACCTGGCGCGGCCGAAATCTCAGACGAAGCGCGCGATTTCTATTTGAAAACCGCCGCGAAAGGCATTTGCAGCGGCAATGAAGAGGCCCGCCAGACCTATTGCAAACTGATTGACATGCTGCACCAAACCTTGCTCGACCCCTACGATCAAACCGTCGCTTGGCCAGCGGTCTGGATGGGGCATTCTGACTTGGTGATGAAGGTATATCGTGAACAGATTCACCCTGCCAATATGCCGGGGCTGATGAGCCTCTGGACCGACATCGACCCCATCGGCCGTACGCTTCAGCACCCGGATTTCATGGCGTTTGCTGAAGACATTGGCATGGTTGAGGCGTGGGAAAAATATGGTTGGCCGGATCTTATCCCCTCAGACCCGCGCTAAGTCCCAGGCGAATTAACGCTTTTTTGACGCCACCTCGAATTGACCGTGTTGGCACAAGAGCACCATCCTCCGCGTACCCAAAAAGGGAATTACGGAGAGAAACCATGAAACGAATTTTCAGCTTGCTACTGATCGCATTTTCAATCGGACTCACACCTGCGCAGGCCCAACTAGAGCCATTCACTGATTATGAGATCAGCGACGCGGTCTGGGAAATCGGAACTATCAAGGTGAAGACCAATGCGGGCGATCACTATCTCGAGGGTCTGAAGGCGACCTGGGTTCGGGGCGCGGAAATCAGTAAAGAGCTCGGCTATATTGAGGACTATTCCATCTATTCGAGCATTACGCCTGAGAGCGGTGATTTTAATCTGCTGCTTGTCACAAAGTATGCCAGTCTTGCCGATATGACTCCATCGAAAGAGAAGTATGAGGCAATCATGGACGCGCTCGGCCAGGAGCAAGCTGATGCGGATTCAAAGCGGGCGCTTGAGACCTATCCAGAATTGCGCGAAATCACCGGCAGCTACATCGTGCATGAGATCGACCTTAAATAAAGCCGGCATTTAACAGTGCGGAATTCTTTCACGGCACCCCGTTTCCTGGTCAAACCTCGATATGTGGGGTGTCGTATTTACTTCTCAGTATGGTCCGCACCCGTCATGGTCACATAATCTATCGACCGATTTGACACTATTTTGACGCTTGCATTGCTTGACGGTGGTCGCCGTGACCCTGCACAGTTTACTCGGATTACATTAATAAAAACAGTGTGCTGCATGGCTTATCGGACCTCCGACCGAGAGGCTTGGCGTAGCTGTGTCGACCGGAGACTTCTGGATGCCCCCCTAATTTTACTGGCAACAGAGGTCTCCGGCAAAGGCGATAAGCAGGCTTGGCTCCCGGTTATCCACAACCCTGTTTGAGTGAGGCACTTTGATATGACGGATAACGCGAATATCGCTCTAAAAGCCGGAACCTCTAAGCTGCCAGCTTATACCGAAAACGCACGTTTGCGCTTTGCGACCGGTACTTTACTTTATCTGGCGCAAGGCTTGGCCCAGGGGTTATTCTTCGTCGCAATTCCGAGTTGGCTTGCCGTGAACGGACAGCCCGTTGGGGCGATCGGGTCGTTTATCGCAGCAATCTCATTACCCTGGAGTCTCAAGTTTTTTATTGGCGCCGTTGTCGACCGGTATGCCTTTCTGCCGATGGGCCGTCGGCGCGCATGGCTCGTTGGCGCGCAGGCCTGCTTGATCATTTCGCTCATCGCCTTCGCCATTCGGAGCCCTTTACCGAGTGAGCTGGCGACGATCATCATTTTTGGCGCGGTCTTGTCGGCCATGACGGCCGTTCAGGACGTGGCGCTGGACGCGATGATCATCGACCTGACTCCCAAGAATGAACTCGGAAAGATCAATGCTTTCATGCTGGGCGGAAAGTCTGTGGGCATGGCTGGCGGCGCGGCATTGGTTGGGTATTTCCTTGAGTATCAGAGCTTTCCGATTGCGATGATCGCAACCGCCTGCCTGTTCTCGATCCCCGCATTCGCCGCCATCCTGATCCGGGAACGCCCGGGTGAAAAACTCTTTCCATGGAATGAGGGCCAGACGTCGGTCCAGAGCCGCGATGCCAAACCAGACGCCTGGTGGCCTGTGTTGCGCGAAACGTTCCGCGTCTTGCTTCGGCGTGACCCGCTCTTGATCATTGGTCTCTGCGTTTTCTACGGCGTGCATCAAGGCATAATCGAAGCGACGCTGCCGGCATTCGCAGCCCAGGAAATGCAGTGGGGAGAGACGCGATATTCGTCCTTGGCGGGGATTGGATATCTGATCTCCAGTGCCGGTTTATTGTTGGTTGGGGGCTGGGTAACCGACAAAATCGGGCCAGCCACACTCGGATATTGGACATCGGGTATCGTGGCCGGTGTCATCGCCATATTCATCTTTGTGGCACTCGCTTCGACAACCGACTTGTTTTTTTCAAGCTGGTACCTGTTTTACACCCTGATCGTTTTCGGGTTTTACCTCTGCATGGTGACACTGGGCATGCGCGTGTGTGAAGAGCACGTGGCGGCCACCTCATATGCTTTAATGATGGGATCAATGGCGCTCGGCATGATGCTCGGTGCGGGCAGCGCCGGTCTTCTAGACCAGATCGGTGGTTATGCAGCCCTGCTGACGGCGGCAATCGTTACAATACTTTTGTCAGCCGCCATGGGTTTGGGGCTTAGCCCGGCTACCGGCGGGCCCGTCCGAGCCCCAGGCTTAGTCTCGGAACCGCCGCCAAGATGAGAATCGGCCGCATCGCTCAGCATGTTCGCGCGGATGCTGTCAGTCTAATGCGAACCAGTCTCCACAATTCGCGGACGAGCAGGTGCTAGGCAACAAGGAGGTCGCGCCACTCGCGAAGCGCGGTGTCTCGTTTCTGTTTGAACAGGGTTCTGGTGTTGTCGTGCCTTTCAAAGTTGAAGTGATTGTGCACTGACGAAGAAACTGAGACGAACTTCTGCAGACTTCGCATCCGCCTGAGCCGGGACATCGCCCGCTCTCGCCTGCGGAAGGATAGGTGTGAAATTTATGCGCGTTTATTCAGATGGCGACCAGTTTCTTGGCGCGCCTCACTTCTGATGACCTTCATCGCGGCCCGATTAGACGGCCATCTACGAGTCACAATAATTCGTGGATTCCCATGTCGCTTCATTGCTTTTTTGAGGAAACCTCAACGCAGCAGCCTTATGGCGCTTCTTCGCGACAAACGATTCCAAGACTTCGCTTTCATGATCCACGGCTCGCCAGAGGTAGTGGTGTAAGCCGCGAATCTCGACGAAGACGTCGTCCAGGTGCCACCGCCATTGGAGGCTTCTTCGCATCGACTCTGAGCGCCGCCTCCAGATCTTGTGTGCGAGCAATGTGCCGAACCGATCAACCCAGAGCCTCAGGCTTTCGTAGCTGACATCTATCCCTCCCTCGCTTGTGGACAAGGTCCTCGACATTTTGGAGCGACAGCGGAAATCAGACGTACATCAACACGCAAGCTGGATGATCTCAGGCGAGGCTTTAAAGTAGCGACACGGGTTCTTGGCCATTTCCTCAGGGTAAACACCAGGATTGGTCGCCTCCAGATGTTTGCCCTGACAACACCTTCTTGAGGCCATGCAGTCATCCCCCACTCATTGGAGGGATGAAGGCGACCTCATCCTCACTTGAAATTCGGAGCGTTGCCGCTGCGGGATGAATCTCATGATTCACACAGATTCGATTTTGCTGTTCGGAGAGCACCGCGGCAAGGTCAGGACGCGTTTGACATATGTGCGCAATAAACCTGGTTGCAGGCAAGTCTCCATCGAATTCGGGCATTGGCCATTCGTTGGCGCCCGCCAGATCCGACAGCTTTCCGAAAAACAGGATTTTTCCTTTCGCCACGCCTAGCCTCCCGTAACAGACATAGTGCGTTGTGTGGCGGGCTGGTCTATGCGCTCTGCATCGAAATTATGGCGCTCAGGCTTTTGGCGCAATGCCTGATCCAATACGTCGTGGAACACTGATCCATCCGGCTCTGCACGCAGGGCACCGCGCAGATCTACCCCGGCCTCGTATCCAAGACAGGTATACAACATACCCGTGCAGGTAACGCGCACACGATTGCACGTCCCGCAGAAATTGTGGCTGAGCGGTGAAATGAATCCCAATCGGCCGCCTGTTTCGGCAATTCGTACGTACCGCGAAGGTCCACCAGTCGAATAGACCAACGGCTCCAGGCTCCAGCGCTTAGCCAACGTCTCACGTACTGTAAGAAGCGAAAGGTAGTGGTCTTCACGAGCGGCCACACCTTCGCCCAATGGCATGGTCTCAATCAGGGAGACATCAAAGGCCTGACGATGAGCCCATTCGACTATTTCGGGGATCTCGTCTTCGTTGATGTTTCGCAAGGCCACAGTGTTGATCTTGATCTTCAATCCGACATCACGGGCCTTCGCGATCCCCCGCATGACCGTCTCGAACTGGTCTTTCCTCGTGACCCTTTGAAACATCTTCGGCGACAGCGTGTCCAGAGACACATTGATGCGCTCAATACCCAGACGTTTCAAATCCGCTGCATAGTGTTCGAGGCGCGTCCCGTTCGTGGTCAAGGAAATCTCTTTCAGACCGGTCGTGCCGAGTCTGCGCGAAAGATGTTCCAGCAATTGCATGACATCTCGGCGCACAAGGGGCTCTCCACCCGTGATCCTCAGTTTCGTGATGCCTCGCGCGATAAACCCATCAACCAGCCTGGCCAATTCCTCAAAACTGAGAATGTCCGTCTTCGGCAGAAACCGCATACGCTCCGGCATGCAATAGGTGCATCGTAAGTCACACCGGTCCGTGACCGAGAGCCGAAGATAGCTGACCCGCCGCCCTGCCCCATCGATGAGCGCGGAACGCGGTGGTGCTTGGCCTGATGCGTCAACCTCCGCCTCACCGGGCCCGATAAGACGAACCTTCAAGCCGAATCCTCAGCCGGCGACGCGGAGTAGTCACCCGAACTGCCCCCGGTTTTACTCAGTAGTCGGATGGAACAAACCTCCATGTCCTTCTGCACAGCCTTCAGCATGTCGTAGAGCGTGAGACAAGCGACACTCACCGCCGTCAGTGCTTCCATTTCCACGCCCGTCCGGCCAGAAGTGCGCACCTCTGCCACCACTCGAAGGCCATTTTCATTGGGCGTAATGTCGACATTCACCCGTGACAAGGGAAGCGGGTGACAGAGCGGGATCAATTCGGCGGTCCGTTTCGCGGCCATGATCCCCGCCAGAATGCCGGTCGTGATCGCATCCCCCTTTTTCGACGTTCCACCCAATGCGAGATCCCGCGTTGCGGCGGACATGCGAACTACGCCTTCAGCCATCGCGACCCGCGCGCTGACATCCTTCGCGGATACGTCGACCATCTGTGGTCGTCCCTGGGAATCGAGATGTGTCAGTCCCTCTCCGCTCATGACGTCATCTCTCTTTCAAGCGGGGCATCAGCTCGACCATGTTGCAAGGGGCGTGGCGACTGTCCAATTGCCACCGGATCACCTTGTCCCAGCCGTCCCGGCAAGCGCCATTCGACCCGGGCAGGCAGAAGATGAATGTGCCATTCGACACGCCAGCACAGGCGCGAGACTGTAATGTGGACAGGCCGACGCTCTGATAGCTCACCATGTGCCAGACGACGGCAAATCCTTCGATCTGCTTCTCGAACAACGGCATCAGAGCTTCCGGCGTGACGTCCCGGCCCGTCAACCCGGTTCCTCCCGTCGAGATCACGACGTCGATGTCCGACGCGTCGATCCACGTCCGGACTGTCGCGGAAATGATTTCCTTGTCGTCCGTGACCAGCGTCCGGGCTGCCAGTATATGACCTGCCTCTTCTACGCGCGCTGAGAGAATAGCACCTGACGTATCAGACGATTCATCGCGCGAATCCGAAACGGTCAGCAGGGCGATACGAACGGGCTTGAAGGCGGGCTCCATCACTATTTTGCCCCCGGGCGCTGGCAGTTCCGGCTTATCGGTCATACGGGATCAACTTTCTTTGTTCCACGCAGCTGCGGCCGCATGATCGCTCGATCTGGGCTCGATCCAGGTCTCTCCGTCGGGACCGATCTGCTTTTTCCAAAAGGGAGCACTTGTCTTCAGATAATCCATAAGAAAGTCGACAGCTTCGAAGGCAGGTTTCCTGTGTTTTGCCAGAACCGCTACCAGTACAATCGCTTCTGAAGGCAATATTCGACCAACACGATGAATTATCAGGCAGTCTAGCACATCGAACCGAGCCCGGGCCATTCGTTCGAACCGGGCGATCTCCGCTTCGGTCACGGCAGGATAATGCTGAAGTTCGAGCGCCGTGACGTTCCCATGCTCGCTTCGAACATACCCTTCGAAACTGGCCAGCGCCCCATAATCCGGAGAGCTCAGGCGATATGCCTGAAGTTCGGACTCTATGTCCAACGGAGCGCTTTGAATACGGATCACGCTGGAATTCCTCGAACAATCCTGACAACCCGGACAACCTAGCGCGGGATAGCCGCATGTTTACATCCCTTTTTTCAGGAGGCACCAAGATACGATGATCTGGCTTACGCTCGGCTTCGCGCTTGTGGCACTTCTCTATTCGAGCGTTGGGTTCGGCGGCGGCTCGACGTATACGGCCCTGCTGGTGATCTCGGGCGTGCCCGTAATGCAGGTGCCGATTGTCTCCCTCTGCTGCAACATCCTCGTGTCCAGCCTGGGGGCGGCGAAATGCTGGAAGGCTGGCCTGTATCCAAACTCTCGCGTCCTCCCGATCCTGGCCATGTCTGTGCCGGCGGCCTTCCTGGGCGGACTGACACCTATCCCCGAACGCGCACTCGTCCTGCTACTGGGCGGCGCCCTGCTTGCTGCGGGCATCCAACTGGCATGGACAAGCTTCATGCGCACGTCCCCTGAGACATTGAGCACGTCGCGCCTGCCAAAACTCGCGGCCCCTTTAATAGGCGCAGGGATTGGCTATGTGTCAGGCCTTGTCGGGATTGGCGGCGGCATCTTTCTGGCACCGATCCTCCATCTCGTCAGATGGGCCCCTCCACGAACCATAGCTGCCTTGTCCAGTGCCTATATCGCGGCCAACTCTGTTGCGGCACTGGTCGGAAAGTCACTGTCATTGCAGACTGGCAGAATGACGATCGATCTCTGGGATTTCTGGCCCCTCCTCATCGCTGTCGCCTTCGGCAGCTGGCTGGGACACAAACTCCTTCTCGGCATGTTCCCCGAGCGTTGGGTGAAAGCAATCACTGCACTGCTCGTGTTGATCGTGGCCTTCCGCCTTCTGACCAGTCATGTATAGACCGATCCCATGATTACCAGACAGGAAGCCTTGGCGCATATCGGCAGTGTGCCAGCCATCCAGGAAACGGAAACGCTTCCATTGGAGGAGTGTGTCGGTCGAATATTGGCGGAAGGTGTGGCGGCGAGACTGACCCATCCGCCCGCAGCCATGTCTGCCATGGATGGCTACGCCGTGCGATTCGCAGAAGCGCTCAGCGATAGGCCTCTGGCATTGATTGGAGACGCCGCCGCAGGCACGCCCTTTGATGGCATTGTCGCTCCCGGCCAATGTGTGCGGGTCTTCACCGGCTCGGTTATCCCACGCGGATGTGACCATGTCATCATTCAGGAAGATGTCCGACGGCAGGACACCACAGTCTGGATCAATGTGCCCCAGGCATCGCCGCGCAACATCCGGCAAGCGGGGATCGATTTTCACGCAGGGCAAGTGCTTCTTGAAGCAGGAACCCGGATCAGGCCAGCTCACCTCTCTATTTGTGCGGCCGCCAATCATGCATCCATGATTGTGTATCGTCGCCCACGTGCGGCATTACTTACCAATGGCGACGAATTGAAACCTCCCGGCTCCGACCTGCAACCCGGCCAGATCATATCCTCCAACGAATATGCACTGATGGCGTTGATCCGCGACTGGGGAGCAGAGGCCATCAATCTCGGTACAGCAAGGGATGACCCATCCGATATCAGACGCCGCGTAGAAGACGCGGGTAACCCGGATGTGTTTGTCCCAATCGGCGGCGCGTCCGTGGGCGATTATGACCACATGAAGGATGTTTTCGGGCATCTCGGCTTTGACCCCATCTTCACCAAGATCGCCATAAAGCCCGGAAAGCCGACCTGGCATTCCAGACGAGATCATCAATACGTTCTGGGACTACCGGGAAACCCGGCCTCGGCTCTTGTTTGCGCCCATCTCTTTCTGAGGCCCCTGATGAATGCCCTTCAAGGCCAACCAGCCGACGCCCAATGGATGCAGGCGCCTCTCGTAGCGTCCTTACCGGCAAACGGAGCGCGAGAGGCCTTCCTGAGAGGGACGCTGGCCCGCACCAAGAATGAGGCGCCCAGTATCACGCCCGCCAGCAACCAGGACAGCTCTCTGCTCACGCCCTTTATCGAGACGAACTTCCTGATTCACCGCCCCTCTGACGCGCCGGCCCTGGCGGCTGGAGATATGGTGGAAGGTGTCTGGCTGGCCTGATCGATTGATCAAACCCGTCAGAGAGGCAGGCTAAGACCGTTCCAACAAGGCCGCTACAGCTTCAGCGCGCTGAATATCCTCCGGCGTATTTATATTCAGGAACGCCTCATCTTCGGCCTGAAACCGGACTTTGACTGCCCCAACATGATCGGCGATTGCGTGGAGCGCCAATTTGCCCTGCTTGACACAAGAGCGGACATCTGGCGCGAGCGCACATGACCAAAGGCCAAATGTCGGCTGTAGACGAAACTCCGTTTCGACCAGGGCGGCGCGTGCGTTACCGCGGCCAGTGGACAATTGTGCGAATAGGTCCACCGGGAAGAACGGGGCATCAATCGGAACGGTCAGCAGTAAGCTCTCTGGTCCTTTCTCTCGCAGACAATGCTCCAATGCTGCGAGAAGCCCCCCCGCCGGGCCGATAGGCTCACCGTTCGGCTGGAAATCTTGCACGAAAACCAGCCCCGGAACAGCCTCCGACCACTCCGGCGCGGTAGGACCCGTGACCACCACCTGGTCGACCATGGGGGTGACCCGGTGGGTGGCGCGCTTCCAGAGGGGACTTCCGGAAAATTCGATCAACGCTTTTTCAACGCCGCCGAGCCTGCGTCCTGCGCCTCCCGCGAACAGGCACCCCATGACCGTCATTCAAAGATCCTTTCCCCGTGACAGCAGCGCAAATCGCTACATCTTCCCGACCTGCCCAGAATGACTGAATTTCTGGCAGACCTCAATCATCCCGCCCAGAGACTGATCTGAATTGGCGGAAGTTTTTTGTCACTCCTTGATCCCGTTGCACAGTTCGGTGGCCCGGGGCAAAAACTAGCCAGCTTTGAATGGTCAAAGTCTTCGCGCCCGAAGCTGGGCGCAAATCTTCGGTGAAGAAGTTGAACCGTCCGGACGCTGGTTTCCGGGCTATTTTTCTTTCTGCTGGTCTACGCCTTTCAGGGCGATGCCAGTTCAGACCGAGGACTGATCATGTCTGCAAAACCCAATTTCCGCGCGCTCATCGCGCCTGTCGTGTTGCTCTCCGTTGCACTCCCGTGTGCATCCGAAGCCGACCAGACCACTTCCCGCTGGGAAACCGCACTGGCTGACACAAAGCCGATCTTCAATGCGCGGCTTCGCTATGAGGGCGTCGAACAGGAAGGCCTGCCGGAGGATGCAAGCGCCCTCACCTATCGCTTCCGAGCCGGCTTCGAGACAGGCAAAATCTTCGACACCGCTCTCTTGGTCGAGTTCGATCACATCGACGACCTCATCGACGATTTCAATTCGACCATCAATGGAAAGACCGGCTATCCGGTCGTCGCGGATCCGAATGCAACGGAATTGAACCGATTTCAACTAACCAATACCTCATTGCCGGATACGATAATCACGCTGGGTCGCCAAAGGATCGGCCTGGATGACGCGCGTTTTGTGGGCAATGTCGGATGGCGCCAGAATGAGCAGACCTTCGATGGCGCAAGGGTTCAGAATTCCTCGTTGGGCGAGCTGAAGGTCGATTTCACCTATATCGCCCAGATCAACCGCATCTTTGGAGATGATTCCGCCGTGGGACGCTGGGATGGCGATTCCTATCTGCTGAACCTCAGTCACCCCACTCCGATCGGTACGCTGACTGGCTTTGCCTATCAGATTGACGTTGACAATGCTGGCGGCGTTTTCTCGTCCCAGACAGTCGGCGCCAGATTGGCGGGAAAGCAGGCCATCGGGACCGGAAAGCTCGGATACACAGTTTCCTACGCTACCCAGTCCGACTATGGCTCCAGTTCCCTGGATTACTCGGCCGATTACTATCTCGTTGAAGGCACATATTCTGTTGAAGCAGTTACGCTCGGCGCCGGCATTGAAGTGCTCGGCGGCGACGATGCACGCGGATTTCAAACACCGCTGGCGACGCTTCACAAATTCCAGGGCTGGGCCGACAAGTTTTTGACCACTCCCACGACCGGTGTGGAAGATATTTATGCAAAGGCAGCGTATCAAGTTGGCGATATCGGCCCGTTCAGTGGTGTGGCCTTGACTGCAGTCTATCATGATTTCAGCGCAGATGTCGGAGGGGCCGATTATGGCAGCGAACTCGATCTCGCGGCTTCTGCAAAATGGGACAAGATCGGTATCACCCTCAAATATGCGGATTACAGCGCAGATGACTTCGCCACAAACACCAGCAAGTTCTGGATCCAGTTTGACTTCGCCCTCTAAGGGTCAGGAAGTTGAAGCTGTTCCAGCTCAAGGCGCAGTCACTTCGGCTGCGCCTTTGAGCGTGCTGTTGATTGATGAAGATCCGGAACGGGCCCGGCAGGTTGAAGAGGGACTGATCGCCAATGCCGTGGTGCACACAGCCACGCAAACCCATGGACGGGTTCTCCTCGACCTGATCGCCCGGATCAGTCCGGATGTTATCATCATGGATTGCAATTCGCCGGATAGAGACACGATTGAAAGCCTGCGCCTGGTCGCCCAATCCAACCCCAAACCCATTGTGATGTTCGTGGAGGAAGAAGGTGGCGGCGGTATGCAGGAGGCAATTGAAGCCGGCGTCAGCGCCTATGTGATTGATGGCTTAACCCCCAAACGGGTCCAGCCCCTCATCGACACGGCCATTGCCCGCTTCCGTCACATGGATGGCCTGCGCAACGAACTGAAAAAAACCAAGGACGATCTCGCCGCTCGCAAAGTGATAGAGCGCGCGAAAGGCATGCTGATGCAACATCATGGCATGACGGAGGACCAAGCCTTCTCCTCAATACGCACCATGTCCCAACAACAGGGCAAGCCCATCAAAGAGGTGGCTGAAAACATTTTGACCATTGTCGGCATGCTTGCCGGCAAGCATGCACCGGACAACATCTGATGGCACATTCTCTCACACTCGGATTTGCACAGCTCACAGATTGCGCCCCATTGGCGGTAGCCAAGGAGCGTGGTGCCTTCGCAGCGCATGGACTGGATGTGACCCTTAAACGGTTTGTTTCCTGGGCAGCCATGCGCGACGCGCTCGGCACCGGCGCGATTGATGGCGCCCACATGCTGTCACCCATGGTCGTTGCCTCGGCAGCCGGCATCGGTCCCTTCCCAGGTGAGTTCACGACAGCCTTCACGCTCAACCTCAATGGCAATGCGATCACCGTTTCAACCACCTTGTTCGAAGCCATGGCGCAGATGGCACCGGAGACCATTTCTCGTCGTCCGCTCTCCGCCTACGCCCTCAAACGCGTGATAGACCAGCGCAAGGAAGATGGCAAAGCCGCGCTGACCTTTGCGCATGTGTATCCTCATTCGATGCATGCACTTGAATTGCGCTACTGGCTGGCCGCCGCCGGCATTGATCCGATGCGCGATCTCAACCTCGTCGTCGTGCCGCCATCCCTGATGGTTGACGCGCTCGCGGCCGGACAGATCGATGGCTATTGCGTCGGCGAGCCGTGGAACAATGCCGCTGTGGTTGCGGGTATTGGACGCACACTGATCACATCCGGAGAGATCTGGTCGAATGGCCCTGAAAAAGTTCTTGGAGTGCGTCAGGACTGGACCGAGCAGAACAAGGAATGGCATCTAAAGCTCATCGCCGCTTTGTCGGAGACTTGCGCCTGGCTGGATGACATGGACAACCGGTTAACTGCAGCCCAGATCATTTCGACCCCCGACTATGTGAATGCGCCCTTCGACGAAGTTGTAGGCTCACTGACGGGAAAGAACCGACAGACGGGTGGTGAACTCCGCATAGATATGCCCGATTTCAACGTCTTCCACCGCTACGCGGCTAACTTCCCCTGGCGGTCACACGCCAAGTGGATCCTGTCCCAGATGATCCGGTGGGGAGAAGCTCCAGACGATGTGGATGCGAGTGCTATCGCCAGGCTGGCTTTCCGACCTGACATCTACTGCGAGGCTGTCGAGCGACTGGGCATAGCTTGCCCCAGCGCCGATGAAAAAATGGAAGGTGCGCATCAACATGCCTGGCTACTGAGTGATGCAACAGAGCCCGTCGCCATGGGGGCAGACCAGTTCATGGATCGGCGCATATTCGATCCGACCAATATTGATGGCTACATTTCAGGCTTCACCATCAGAGACCAGAGAAGTCGGCTCGGCGCCCTCGACACGAGCCAAATCACCCATTTGGCTAAATAGTCATGCCGTCAGCTGGAGCGGGAATAACTTCCACATTCGTCGCACTGAGCGGGTAACGAATGAAAAGTATGGCAGGGTTCCGGACTCTGTGTTGCCGCGCATCCAAAGCAAGACGGTCCAAGCGAGTTTCTACCCTGCGACAGTCCGGTTTTCCGACATTCTCCACCCATTCCGCCTGGAGTGACCCCGGCACACCTCGCGCCATCAAGGCGGTCTGAATGCGCCATGCCTGCGCTACGCTCATATAGAAAGCCACGCATATTCCGGGTTTCAATAAATTGGCCCAATCGGGTTCCTTGTCCTTGTTCGCAGAGCGACCTGTCGTCACGACAAAGCTCTTCAACTCGGCTCGCTCGGTCACTGGGATCGAGCATTCCGCCGCCGCCGCCAACGCCGCGGTCACACCCGGAACGATTTCAATTTCGGCGCCAAGCTCAACAGCCACCGCAATTTCCTCAGCGGCTCGGCCGAATATCATGGGATCGCCAGACTTCAGACGTGCAACATGGCGTCCTGCCAGCAAGGCGCCACGCAACATGCTGTTGATGTCAGTCTGTTGACGCCCACCATCCGTACATTTTTTTCCAACATATTGCAGGGTGGCCGCGGGGCTTGCGAATTCCAGCACATCAGCCTCGACCAATCGGTCATGAAAAACAATATCTGCCTCACCGATCCGGCGCGCGGCACGTATTGTCAGGAGATCCGATGCGCCCGGACCACAGCCGATCAAAGTCAATTTTCCAAGCATGTGCCTACTCCGCAGCCATCGTGTGTGGGGATGTTTCTTCCGACTTCAACTTTTCCAGAAAGGCACGAATTTCAGGTTTGCATGACCCGCAATTGGTACCCGCGCCCGTAGCGGCCCCGACCCCCTCAACACTCCTGCTCCCGGCCTGGATCGCTTCGCCAATTGCCACGCTGCCAACACCCAGACAGGAACAGATAAGCCGGCCGGACGATTTCCCGCTTGGAGGACGTCCCGCCAACAGACCCAGCCTCGTTGTCTCGTCCATGTCGACGGCAAGCAAGCCAGCGAGCCAGCCACGATCCGCGCTCACAGGTCCGGACGTTGACGCAATCAAGCATATGTCGAGGGAGTCATCTTGAAAGGACGCGCGAGCGATTTGACCGTTTGCGCGGATCATCTGGACCGCCAAGATGTCCGGACATAATTGTTCTGCCCATTCTTGCAGTTTTCCGCACCCAGCCAATTCATAACGCCATCCCCCACCCGCGCGCGCAGAGGCCCAATAGTCCAGCTTTCCCAGAACCTGGCCCGGCAGCTCCGTTCTGGAAACCACGAACGCAAACCAATTCGGCCGTAGAGGCGCAATGGACACTACGGAATGCTTCGACTCAGGTTGTCCCGACACGGGGTCTACATGTGGCGCAACCAGGCAGTCCACGCGGCCGCCTGAACTGTACCGATCCGTCCAGTGCATCGGGGCGAATACAGTTCCGGGCTGAACCCGGTCCGTCACCAGAACCCGCAAGGCTGCACGGCCATACTCGTTCTTTACCTCCGCAAGCCCCGCTAGGTGCAAACCCAGTCTGTCAGCATCTTCAGGGCAAACTTCAAGGAATGGCTCAGCGATATGGGCGGAAAGGCGCGGTGACTTTCCCGTACGTGTCAGCGTGTGCCAATGATCCCGCACACGGCCCGTGTTCAATACATAAGGACGTTTCTTGCTCTGTTGCGACATGGCTGGCAGGAACGGCGTCGCAACAAATCTGGCGCGGCGATCGTCCGTGAAAAACTGGCCGTCGGAAAAGAAGCGATGATTGAGGGCCGCCAAATTGCCAGAGCGAGGGGTATCTTCCGCCAGCGGCCACTGGAACGGCACAAGTTCATCATATGCCTTCTCGTCAATATTGGCATGGGCCCCGATATTGAAATCA
Source organism: Hyphomonas sp. UBA4494 (assembly GCF_002388935.1). NCBI lineage: Bacteria > Pseudomonadati > Pseudomonadota > Alphaproteobacteria > Hyphomonadales > Hyphomonadaceae > Hyphomonas > Hyphomonas sp. UBA4494. The sequence goes on along the minus strand of NZ_DGNK01000012.1, from coordinate 78,526 downwards.
CGTGTTCCATCATTCTCGAACGCAGATAGCGCAGCATACTCCTGATAGATTTCGGCGGCTGACGTAAAGTCAAACCCGTTGAACCCCATGCGGCGCGCCACTTCGCAAATCGCCCACCAATCATGTCGCGTTTCGCCGGGAGCTCTCAGAAAGCTCCGTTGACGGGAGATCCGGCGTTCGGAATTGGTGACCGTACCTGACTTCTCCCCCCAGCCCGTGGCCGGGAGCACAATGTCAGCCAGCTTGGCTGTATCAGACCGCCCGGTGACGTCCGACACAATAACCAGGGGGCACGCCTTAATGGCAGCTCGAACGCGATCAGCATTCGGCAGCGAGACGACGGGATTGGTTGCCATGATCCAGAGTGCTTTGATCTTTCCCTCATGCACAGCCTCGAACAGGTCGACCGCTTTCAGACCAGGTTGTGTGGCCATATTCGGCGCCTGCCAGAAACGCTGCACCCGGTCGACATCCTTTGGTGCAAAATCCATGTGCGCGACCAATTGGTTCGCGAGACCGCCAACTTCGCGCCCCCCCATGGCATTGGGCTGGCCCGTCACGGAAAATGGCCCGCATCCGGGCTTCCCGATACGTCCCGTGACCAAGTGGCAATTAATTATCGCATTGACCTTGTCTGAACCTGCCGAGGATTGATTCACACCCTGAGAATAGATGGTTACCGTCGCGGGCGTCTGCTCCACCCACTGAAAGAAGGTCCGCAAGTCAGATTTTGGCAGCGCTGTGGCTATGGAAAGTTCGGCCAGTCCGAGGGGCCCTGAGGCATCCAGCGCTGCGTCCAGCCCCTTGGTGTGCGCACTAACGAACGACGTATCATGAGCGTCGCTCGCAGCAAGGTGAGCAAAGAGCGCATTGAACAACAGAACATCTGCTCCCGGACGGATCGGAAGATGAAGGTCCGCTGCATCGGTGGTGGCCGTCTTGCGGGGATCGATAATGACGAGGCGCGTGCCACGCTTTTCCCTTGCCGCCAAGATCCGATTGTGAAGCACGGGGTGGCACCAGGCCAGGTTACTGCCCACCATCACAACAAGGTCAGCCCGTTCCAGGTCCTCATAACAGCCGGGAACCGTATCCGAACCGAACGCGCGCTTGTGACCGGCCACGGAAGACGCCATGCAAAGTCGCGAATTCGTGTCGATATTCGCCGACCCTACAAAGCCTTTCATGAGCTTGTTGGCGACATAATAGTCTTCTGTCAGAATCTGTCCCGAGACATAGAGCGCGACACTATCGGGCCCATGGGTAGCAATCGCCTCTGAAAATCCGTTGCCGATTTTGTCCAGAGCAGAATCCCAACTCGCCCTCTGTCCAGAAATGGTTGGAAACAGCTGGCGTTCGTCCAGATCCAGCGTCTCCCCCAACGCAGATCCTTTCGAGCAAAGTCGGCCAAAATTCGCCGGATGATCGGGATTCCCGCGCACTGTGGCGGCTTCCCCACCTTCGTCAGGTTTGACCAGAACGCCACAGCCCACACCGCAGTAAGGGCATGTTGTGGAGACTTCTTCTGCTGTCGGGCGCATACGGTCCATTGGGGGGTCAGCCGGATTGAAGACCGATGTAAACTCGGCCACCTTCCCGAATTTCGATTGGGTAGGTGCGCACGCAACCGGTGTCGGCGCCGCGCGCCCTGCCCGTCTCCAGATCAATCACCATCGCGTGCAGGGGACATGAGACCGCAGTATCATGTACGATCCCTTCGCTGAGTGGCCCCCCCTTATGCGGGCAGACATTCTGGATCGCGAACACGGTGTTCGCTGCGGTCCGAAACACGGCCACTTCTTCAGCATCGAGCGTTACCCGCCGAGACCCCCGGAGGGGAATATCGTCAACCCCACACAACTCGGCCCATGACATAATGGCGGTCTGAGTACTCATTCGATCTATCCCACCGGTTCGAGTTTTTTGAATTCGTGCGCATCAACCCCGCCTGTAGCCCTCTCTGCCCAGGGATCGACTTGAGCGAAACGCTGGGAGTATGCGAAGCGCTCGACCAGATTTGCCCGGTTTTCAGCGTCTTCGACAATTTGCGCCTGAACCCGGTCGATGCCGACCCGCGCGGCCCATTTGTAGATGCGCTCAAGATAGAAGCCCTGCTCGCGATAAAGCTGGAGCACGGCCATACACATTTCGATCGCCTCTGCTTCGTCGGTGACCTTTGTCAGCAACTCGGTAGCCTTGACCTCCATACCGGCCGCGCCGGCAAAGTGAATTTCGTATCCACTGTCAACGCAAACCACACCAATATCCTTGCAAGTGGCTTCCGCACAGTTTCGAGGGCATCCGGAAACAGCCAGCTTCACCTTGTGGGGGGTCCACGATCCCCACATGAGCTTTTCAAGCTTGATCCCAAGGCCGGTCGAATCCTGCGTTCCGACCCGGCACCAGTCGGTTCCGACGCATGTTTTCACCGTGCGCAGGGATTTTCCGTATGCATGGCCGGAGACCATACCCGCCGCATTCAGATCTGCCCATACAGCTGGGAGGTCTTCTTTCTTCACGCCCAACATGTCGATGCGCTGCCCGCCTGTATATTTCACCGTAGGAATATCGAACTTGTCCACAACGTCTGCGATCGCTCGCAACTCACTTGCTGTGGTCACGCCGCCCCAAGTGCGAGGTACGACAGAATAAGTCCCGTCTTTCTGAATATTGGCGTGGACGCGCTCATTGATGAAGCGAGACTGATTATCGTCGACATACTCGCCTGGCCATGCTGCCAAAAGATAGAAATTGAGCGCTGGTCGGCACTTGGCGCACCCACAAGATGTTTTCCAGCCCAGCTCCTGCATGATGGCAGGAATGGATCTCAAGTCCTGAGAGGCAAGCAAACGCCGCACATCATCATGGCCTAGATCCGTGCACTGGCAAACCGTGCGCTTAGCGGAAGCCGTGAACGCATCTCCCAACTTGAAGGCTAGCAGACTTTCCACCAGACCCGTGCACGTTCCGCATGATGACGACGCCTTGGTACAAGCTCTTACGCCATCCAGGTCGGCAAGCCCGTTCTCGTCGATAGCCGAAAGGATCTGTCCCTTGGAAACGCCGTTACAACCACAGATCTCTGCCTCATCCGGCAAGGCTGCAACGGCCGCCATAGGGTCCAGGGGAGTCCCTCCGGCATAGGATTGGCCAAATATGAGCGTGTCGCGTTCATCCTCCTCTATGAATTCCGCCTTTTTTATCTTGTCGAAAAACCATGCTCCATCGGATGTTTCTCCATATAGAACAGCCCCGATCAGTCGCCCTTCTTCGAGGATCAGGCGCTTGTAGATACCGCGCCCAGGATCTCGGTACACAATTTCGTCGCGATTATCTCCTTCAGCAAAATCTCCTGCGGAATACAAATCTACCCCAGTGACCTTCAGCTTTGTTGCGGTCTCAGAATGGGAGAATTCCGTTTTCCCCTGTCCCGTCATTACTTTTGCGCAAATCTGCGCCTGTTCGAACAAGGGGGCGACAAGCCCATAGCAATTTCCATCGAACTCGACACATTCTCCAACGGAATAGATGTTCGGGTCGGACGTTTGCATCACGCCATTGACCTTGATGCCCCGGCCGACTTCCAGACCGGCTAGCTTGCCAACCTCGATATTTGGCCGAATTCCAACCGCCATGACGACGAGGCTGGCAGGAATCTCCGTTCCGTCTGCCAGTCGTACTCCGTCAACCTTGCCGTCCCCATAGATCTCCTTGGTATTCGCCCCTGTCAGGATCGTAATGCCCCTATTGGCGAGCTCCTTTTCCAGGAGATACCCTGCGGACGGATCCAGTTGGCGTTCCATCAATGTCGGCGCGAGGTGAATAACCGTGACGTCCATTCCTCTCAGACGCAGACCGGCGGCAGCCTCCAGCCCAAGGAGGCCGCCGCCGATCACCACCGCCCTTGAAGCCGGTTGGCAAGCCTCAATCATCGTGTGGGTGTCGTCCAGGTCGCGGTACGCGATAACACCAGGTAGGTCGTGACCGGGTAATGGAATGATAAACGGATTTGATCCAGTCGCGATGACAAGTCGATCATACGGGACATCGCCTTTTTCACCAATGACGACTTTCCGTTTCCGATCCACTTCCAGAACCTTTTCGCCGAACCGGCAATTAACTCTATGCCCAGCATACCAGTCATCGTCATGAGTGACGATTTCCTGATAGGTCTTTTCGCCCGAGAGGACGGGAGACAGCATGATCCGGTTATAGGTTCCGCGTGGCTCCGCATTGAACAACGTAACGCTAAAGCGGTCCGGTGCGGCCTGTACGAGGTTTTCCAGCAACCGTCCGGCTGCCATCCCCGCACCAATAATCACAAGTTTTTCCTGGGGCATGTTTTATTCCCCCTCAGTCACTATTTGTTTGAAGACGGACGATCTGAACATTACGCCGCCTCCGTCTCTGACTCAGGCTTTGATTCCGAATCTGATTTGGAGCTGTGAGCGCCCTTCTCATACTCTTCGAGGAAACTCAGAACCTGTTCGCGGTAGTGGTAATAGTCCGGATGTTCGAGCAAAGCCTTGCGCGTGCGGGGGCGCGGGATATCAACTTCCATGACCTTCCCGATCCGCGCATTCGGTCCATTGGTCATCATGATGACCCGGTCCGCAAGCAGGATGGCTTCATCCACATCATGCGTCACACACGCGGCTGTAACCTTTGTGCGCTGCCACACTTCCATGAGCACTTCCTGAAGCTCCCAGCGCGTCAGGCTATCAAGCATCCCGAAAGGTTCATCCAGTAACAACAATTTGGGCGAAAGAGCGAAAGCGCGAGCAATGCCAACACGCTGTCTCATCCCGTTCGAGAGATCCGCCCCCAGCTTGTCCATGGCTTCGCCCAGGCCAACCTTGTGCAGGTAGTATTCCACCACCTGCTCGCGCTCTTCGCGAGTTGCATCTGGGTAAACACGGTCCACGCCTACGGCGACGTTCTGCTTTGCTGTCAGCCAGGGAAACAGAGAGGGAGCCTGAAAAACCACGGCCCGATCCGGGCCGGCCGCCGCAACTTCCCGATTGTCCAGAATGATCCCGCCACGGCTGACCTCGTTCAGACCGGCCGTCATCGTCAGGACAGTGGACTTGCCACACCCCGAATGACCAATAATCGAAACAAACTCACCCTTCCTCACCTTGATATCGAACCCGTCGACCACGGTGAGTGGCCCCTTGGGTGTAGGATAAACTTTGCTCACCTGGGAATATTCAAGAAAGCGATCATCGTTGAAGCCTGAGGTTTCAGATGCCTCACGGTATGCTTTTGGCTTGCCCAATGTGATTGGGGTCACCTCCGGCAAGGGTGGCTCGACTTGGGCCCGCTTCTTCGCAATTCCGACATCCATCAAATAGGCGGTAACGTCGCGGCGAAGCGTCTTGAACGTCTCGTCATGATTCATGGCGGTGCGATCTCGCGGGCGCGGCAAATCTACTTTGAATGATGGTCCGAAGGTCGCGTTCGGTCCCGGGTTCAGAGGTATGATACGATCCGCCAGAAGCAGGGCTTCATCCACATCATTTGTGATGAGGACGACCGTCTTCCGGTCCTGTTCCCAGATGGAGGTGATCTCATCCTGAAGGTTAGCCCGTGTAAGTGCATCAAGGGCCGACAGAGGCTCGTCCAGCAGCAGGACTTCCGGATCCATGGCGAGCGACCGGGCGACCGCCACTCTCTGGCGCATACCGCCTGAAAGCTCTGCCGGGCGCCGGTCGACGGCATGGCTGAGGCTGACCATGTCGATGTACTTTTGCGCCCGTGCATTGCGCTCTGCTTTGCTTTCCTTTCCGAACACCGCATCAACAGCCAGGAGAATGTTCTCCTTCACAGTCATCCACGGCATCAGCGAATAGCTCTGGAAGCAGACGGCCCGGTCCGGTGCAGGTCCTTCAACAGTTTCTCCCCGAAAAGTTACTTCACCCCTGTTCGGAAATTCGAGACCAGCCATGAGACTGATAAGGGTTGATTTTCCAGACCCGGAGAACCCGACAATCGCGACGAACTCCCCTTCTTCTACAGCCAGATCAATGTCATGGAGGACATCTACGCGATCAGAATCGTCACCAAACCATTTCGACACATTCTTCAGCTCAAGGATCGACATATTCTCTTTCCTCTATCGCGTGCTGGTATGAGTGAACATGGTCTGCAAGGCGTACATGACCCGGTCGAGCAAGAAGCCGATAATCCCGATCGTCAGAACTGCGACAATGATCTTGGCCAGTGATTGCGAAGACCCATTCTGGAATTCATCCCACACAAATTTTCCTAATCCCGGATTCTGCGCAAGCATCTCCGCTGCAATCAAAACCATCCAGCCAACACCCAGGGACAGGCGCATACCTGTAAAGATAAGCGGCAACGCAGATGGCAGGATGAGCTTTGTGATTTGGGTGTGTGGCTTCAGTTTCAAAACCTTGCCCACATTGACGAGATCCTTGTCTACAGATGCCACGCCAAGCGCCGTGTTGATCAATGTGGGCCACAGGGAACACAGGGTCACCGTGATTGCCGACGTCAGAAAAGACTTCGAAATCCCGGAATCTGTCGCAACGGTCGCAGAGACAATCATGGTGACAATGGGGAGCCAGGCCAGCGGCGACACCGGTTTGAATATCTGGATCAGAGGATTGAACGCCGCATTCATGGTCGACGACATGCCCATCACGATGCCAAGGGGAGCCGCGATCACCACGGCCAGAAAAAAGCCGAAAAAGACCGTCTGAAGGCTTGTCCATATCTGCTGGTAAAAAGTCTGTTTGCCCGTATAGGAAACGCGGGACACATCGCCTTCACGCCCGGCCGCGATCAGGGCGTCATTGCGTGCAGCCTGACGCTCATAGAATTGTCCGGCTTTCTGCTTTTCCTGCAGATGATCCTTGTGAAGCACCACCGCCTGCTCCCAAACTTGAGCTGGCCCGGGGATCGCACCAAGCGATGTCTTGACCTGGGGCGCCAGAACAGCCCACGCCGCCAGAAAGGTCAGAATAGCAACGATCGGCACGACAAGCCGCTGGCCCAATAATGGCAGGTTTCGCTTCGGACTGTCACCTGCGGCCATCATGAGCAGCGGCGTCACCCAGGACAATGCAAACACATCAAGAAACTTCGAAGCCTTGTTAATGCCCGAGAATACTTTTTCCTGACGTTCGCTCTTTGAGTCTGCGCCCTCCTTTTCGGAGACTTCGCGGGTGATCTCGGAAGGGCTCCCAACGACCTGCTCATCGACAGATGCGTCAACCTTGTTGAAAACAATACTTCCCATCTTATTGACTCCGATGGTTGGAAAATTTGAGAACATGGGCCGGCAATCTGGTGGCCCGCTCTAGCCCGCTGGTCATTCGATGACTTCGCCCGCAGCAACGGTCTGGCTGGACTTCAGCCCTATCGTCAGGCTTTCAAGGTACGCATTCGGCTGGCGTCCGTCATAAGAGACGCCATCAATGAAGTCTGATGTGACTGGCTTGTAACCATCTGTTTCCCAGGGGAAATCAGCAGCGTCCGCCAAGCCATCATCAACCAGGGACTGGGCGGCCTCGAGATATATGTCCGGCCTGTAAACTTCGCGCGCCGTCGCGTCGTACCACGCATCATCTTTGCTGTCGGAGATCTGACCCCACCGCCGCATCTGGCTAAGATACCAGACCGCATCCGAATAGTATGGGTACGTTGCATTATAGCGGAAGAAGACATTGAAGTCTGGCACCTCACGCTTGTCGCCACGCTCATATTCGAACGTGCCCGTCATCGAATTGGCGATCACATCCGCGTCCGCGCCGACATATTCGGAACGCGCCAGAATTTCCACCGCTTCAGCCCGGTTCGCGTTGTCATTTTCGTCCAGCCACATAGCTGCCCGGATAAGGGCGCGTGTAACTGCCTTCGTCGTCACTGGATTTTCTTCCGCGAATTCAGCGGTAATGCCGAAGACTTTTTCCGGATTGTCTTTCCAGATTTCGTAATCCGTGATGACCGGCACGCCGATCCCCTTGAAGACTGCTTGCTGGTTCCATGGTTCACCCACGCAGTATCCGTAAATCGTGCCGGCTTCGAGCGTTGCGGGCATTTGAGGTGGGGGTGTGACAGACAAGAGGGCGTCGGCCTGAATCTGGCCCGACACATCATCGGGCGAATAAAAGCCCGGGTGGATGCCCCCCGAAGCCAGCCAGTAGCGCAGCTCGTAATTGTGCGTAGAGACTGGGAACACCATGCCCATGTTGAACGGCTTGCCATCAGCGGCATATTCCTCGACCACAGGTTTCAGAGCGCTGGCGCTGATGGGATGCACCGGGCGCCCGTCTTCCATGCTCGGAATATTAGGACGCATCTTTTCCCAGACTTCGTTTGAGACAGTAATACCGTTGCCGTTCAGATCCATGGAGAACGGCGTGACGATATGGGCTTTTGTGCCGTAGCCGATGGTCGCCGCCAGTGGCTGGCCCGCCAGCATGTGCGCGCCCGACAACTCGCCGTCGATGACCCTATCCAGCAGGACCTTCCAGTTTGCTTGCGGCTCAAGTGTTACATACAGCCCCTCATCTTCAAAAAAGCCCTTCTCATAGGCAATCGCCAACGGGGCCATGTCGGTAAGCTTGATGAAGCCGAAGGTAAGCTCGGTTTTCTCAAGCCCTTCCATCGGGATAACCAAGGCTGTCGACTCGGATGAACTGGGGGAACTTGACGGAGCATCTGTACTCGGACCACCACAGGCAGCGAGCAAACAGGCAAGGAGCGCGGCGGATCCGGCGAATACGCCGCGCTGGGGAGAGGAAAGAGTAGTGTCTGAATATGAGATCATGATGAAGGTCCGCGATGGTTTGCCCAGCCCAAACGGCTCGGGCTTGATAACTTTGAGGAACAGAACCGGCGCAGCTTGGCCGGTCGCTCTACACTCGAAAGTCCATCGGCGGACGTCGAAATGACCTATGACGGCATCGTCATGCCTATTACCGATCAGAGACAAAGATGGAAGACAAGCGGATAGTGCAAAACAATAGAGAACTAATGCTTGGCGCCCTTCGCTTGCACAACAATCAGTCACACCGATCCAATTTACAGGCGAGAATGTGCCCGCGTTGCACCCAGTCCCCGACTGTCCATTTGTATTCGCCTCATTGCGTTTGCTTCTCTTTTTTTATCGATTGCGTCGAGAAGACATTCAATAAGCCACCTCCCTATCTAACCAGGGAGGCTTTCAACCGGTGACGAGTAAACTGGATCTTTCGCTCCACACCTCGCTTATGACGAGCGTGATCCAACAATATAGCCTCAGAGCCCAAGGGGCCCCCACACAGTCGTGCTAATCAGACTGTCATCCTGTCCAGGCGTCCATGAATGATCGCCTCTGCGTCAGAAATGATACCGTCGATAAGTTCCTTCACGGTTGGAATATCGTTGATCAGCCCCTGCACCATGCCGGCCGACCAGATTCCCCCATCCGTGTCTCCATCTGCCATGGCCTTTCGCCCGCGAACTCCCGCAACCAGGTGCTGGACGTCTTCGAACTTTGCGCCGCCCTTGCGCTCGATTTCCACGACCTCATCGCTCACGGCATTTTTCATGACCCGGGCCGTATTGTGTAGCGTCCGGAAGATCAGATTGGTCATGCGCTCATCATTCTCAACCATTTGTCGCTTGAACGCCTCGTCAATCGGAGCCTCCTGCGTGACACAAAACCGGGTCCCCATATTGACGCCATCGGCGCCGAGCGCCAAGGCTGCGACGAGCCCCGCGCCATCTGCAAATCCACCAGACGCCAGCATTGGGACACTGACCTTGCGTGCCGCCGCCGGGATCAGGATCAAGCCGGGAATGTCATCCTCCCCTGGATGACCCGCACACTCAAACCCATCAATCGAGATCGCATCGGCGCCCATCCGCTCGGCTGACAGCGCATGACGCACGGCCGTGCATTTGTGGATCACCTTGATGCCATGCTGTTTGAAATGGTCGATATGTTCCTGCGGCTTGTAGCCCGCTGTCTCGACGATCTTGATCCCTCCCTCGATGATCGCCTGCCTGTATTCGGCATAGGGGGGTGGCTTGATTGCGGGCAGGATGGTGAGGTTCACACCGAAAGGCTTGTCCGTCATCTCCTTCGTGCGCGCGATCTCTTTGGCAAGGTCTTCCGGGGTGGGTTGGGTCAGCGCCGTCAGGAACCCAAGTCCTCCAGCATTTGCGACGGGTGCCACCATTTCTGCGTATCCGACCCATTGCATGCCACCTTGGACGATAGGGTGCTCGATGCCGAATTCTTTCGTAAAGCGGGTTTGAATGGCCATGGTTTTCTCCCAAAGTGTTTTTAGTTCACGGCCCTGTCTTTACCGCCCCAAAAGGGTTCGCGCAGTTGCCGTTTCAATATCTTCCCTGACGCATTGCGGGGAAGACCCTCGACAAAGTCAACGCTTTTAGGAGCCTTGAACGCCGCGATTCTCGTACGCGCGAATGCGAGGATTGATTCCGGATCTGACGCCGCGCCGGGCTTCAGCGCCACAACCGCCTTCACCGCCTCTCCCCATTTTTCATCTGGCACGCCGATAACTGCCACTTCGGCAACGTCCGGATGGCCGTAAACAGCATTCTCGACTTCAGCTGGATAGATATTCTCCCCGCCTGAAATGATCATGTCGTTCACGCGATCGTGGATGTAGAGATAGCCGTCCTCATCAAGGTAGCCTGCGTCTCCTGTATGAAGCCATCCGTCCGATGTGATCGTTTTTTGCGTCGCCTCATCCAGATTCCAGTAGCCTTTCATATTCGCACGAGACCGAGTCACAACCTCGCCTACCTGATGAGGCGCAAGCACATTCCCCTCATTGTCTTCAATACGGATTTCCACCCCCGGCATCGGGATACCGGCCGCCCGCATCCGCTGGTTTCCGTTCGGGTCATGATCCTCAGGCGGCAAGTAGATGATCGTTCCGCACGTCTCGGTCATGCCGTACTGCTGGCAAAAGCCGCAGCCGAAGACTTCCATGCACTCGCGCAGCAGGTCGAGAGGGATCGGCGACGCACCATACAAAATGTATTTCAGGCGGGAGTAGTCCACGCTCCTGGCATTTGGCTGCCTCACAACGATCTGCAACGCGGCAGGTACCATGAACATTTTTGAGATGCCGTCCTGCTCAATATAATCGAGCACACGGAACGGGTCGAACTCTCGGGCGATGATGCCCTTCGCTCCATTGAACAAGCCCACAATCCCCCAGCCGGTTCCGCCAATATGGCCTACGGGCATAGCTACGAGGCTGACATCGTCTGGCCCCCACTCATTCCAGGGCAGGTGTGCCTCCACAGATTCCCGGCGACCGCCGAGGAGATTGTCATGGCTGAGCATGGCGCCCTTTGGCCTGCCTGTGGTCCCCGATGTATACAATTGGAGTGCAACGTCGTCCGATGCTATCGGGACACTTGGATCTGAGTCACTTTCGCTATCCCTCCAAATGACAAAGCCCTCGGGCCCGGCGTCTTCCATGAATATGATTTTTGGGGGATGCTTCAATTCGGCGAGCGCTTCTCTGGCCTGATCAGCAACTTCAGGACCAACAAAGACGAGTGATCCTTCACCGTCTCCGATAATATAGGCCATCTCCGTCGGCGCGAGCCGCCATCCAATCGGCAACGTCACACCGCCCATCTTGGCGGCCCCGAACAGAAGTTCGAAATAGTGGTCGCTGTTCTTGCCAATGTAAGCAATGCGCTCACCCCGCTTCACGCCGGATGCTATCAAGGCATTTGCAACTTTGTTCGTAAGACGATCAAACGCACGAAAGGTGGTATCCCGCCCCTCAAAGCTCAGCGCAATGGCATCCGGCCTTTCACGCGCATGGAAGCGCGCGATGTCACCCAAAGTTGGCATCTGGTCAAAATCCGCGCTCGTAAGGGCGCCCTCGTTACTCATTTGAATTCTCCCGATAGTCCCGATTGTTTAATTTGGTTTTCCCGACCCCAAAGGTTTCTCAGGGTACCTCTCAGCGGCACGCTTGAATTCACTCAAAAAAGAAAGGCTGCGCCTCCACAGATATGGAGGCGCAGCCAGTTTTCAGAGGAAATCAGAAGCGATAGCTGAGCGATGCACCAAACGTGCGCGGACGCCCGGCAAACCGAAGAACAACGTTGGCGTTGGATGCGATCTGCTGCCAGTAATACTCGTCGGTCAGGTTCTTGCCCCAGACGGAAACTTCCCAATTGTCGTTAAGTGAGTAGATCCCGACGCTGCCATTGAGCACACCGTAGGAGTCTATGTCATACTGAGGGTCATCTGGATCACCCGCGGTAGACTCGCTTTGCCAACGTCCGCTCAACGCACTTCTGAAACCCAGTGTGTCCGAAACGGGTCGGTCATACATCAATGTCAGGCTCGCGGTCGTTTCCGGGCTGTACATGAACGGATCACCTTGACGATTTGTCGGCAGGCCGAAGGCATCAGACGTCTCAAATGTTCCGAATTCCGTTTGCAACAGCGTCAGGCCGCCAATGGCCGTCAGGTGTTCTGCCACCAACCATGTCAGCTCCGCATCCAGACCGTAAGCCTCTCCTTCCGGGGCGTTCTGAAGGCGTGACAGGGCACGATAAATTGGGTCCGGGAAGAAGGACGAGACCTGTTTGTCAGTATAGTCGTAGTAGAACAGCGACGCATTCGCTTGCATGCGCTGGTCGAACAGCCCAGCTTTGACACCAACTTCATATGCCAGCAGGCTTTCCTGCGTTGCCGGGGCATTCTGTTCCGACTTGGAGGCTGCGTTAACCGGAGTTGAGGCGGACTTGTAGCCCTTGGAAACCGATGCGAAGAAAAGCGCGTTCTCCAATGAAGCTGGCGTCCAATTGCCAACCACTCGCCACGAAACATTGTCTTCCTTAACGTCCGATGTCACCGCAGTGAACGAGTTGGTCTCAAGGTCGTAGGTATTGCATCCGTTTTCGAGCAATGGCGCTGGTGGCGTAGCCAGACCGTAAATCGCTGTGAAGAAAACGCGGTTGAATACATTGACGTTTGGCTGCATCGAACCATTCACGTCTCCCGAACAACCAACATATTCCTGCTTGTCATCCGTATAACGAAGACCGGTCGTCAAGGAAAATTCCGGGGTCAATTCCCAATCAGCATTTGCGAAGATGCTGGTAGTCGTCGATTCAAAGTCCCCGGTATCGTAATAGGTCTGGAAGGAAGAGAGCAATTCGGCAGCCGAATAGGGCTGACCTGTTTCAGGGTCGACGTTTACCAAGGAGACGAGACCAGCCATTTGCGGCGGGAAACCAAGAGCGGTCGGGTCAACCGTCAACAGGTAGGCCGCCGTACTTACAAAGTTGGAATTGGCGTTGTCCCGCAGCATTGTGCGGTTGCCGTCTGTGGTCTCGTCCTTGCCATAATAGGCCCCCACCAACCAGTCGACCTTGTCGGTTGAACCTTCAAGGCGAAGCTCCTGGCTGAAAGATTTGATCTCGCCTTCGATGTCCTGAAGCAGGATCTGAAACGGCACGCCAGACCAATCGAGCACGGCTTCTCGATCCAGCTTATTATAGCCCGTCAGTGACACCAACCGCATCTCATTGTCGAACTCATAGCTTACGCCAAGCTTGATGGCATCGAAGCTCGAATTCTCTTCATGCGGACCGTCAATGCCCTCGCCTGCACCGATATCGGCTGACCGCAGGTATGAAGGTGCCCAGTCGGCCTGTTCAGCATTGGTCGGAAAGTTGCTGTTGATAAAGTCAACAAGGCCCGGTTGGTTGAAGCCTGATGCCGTCGACGGGCCGTTGGTTCCCGGCACGATGAATGTCGGGTCGGTATTGGGCGTCAGGCCACTTGCCTGCCCAGCGATCGTGTCGGATTTGTTGATCCAGCCATTGTAGGACAGATCAATTTCGAGCTTGTCTGTTGGCTGAATCGCGAGCGCCGCACGGAAGCCGAGCTTATCGACCGTTCCCCGGTCTTCTCCGCGGGAAATCGACTCCTGCCAACCTTCGTCGCTGTTCTCACTGCGGATCGCGAAACGCGCCTGAACGTTTTCCGCAAGCGGCACATTCACCATGCCTTCGAGATTCCAGGTGTCGTAGTTGCCGATGTCGGCGGAGACACTTGCCTGAAACTCATCGACCGGCTTGTTCGTCACGACGTTGATCAGACCCGCCGTCGTATTGCGGCCAAACAAAGTTCCCTGCGGCCCCTTCAAAACCTCGATACGCTCGATATCGAACATCGGCCCCGAATTCATGAAGGGATAGGGATAGGCAACTTCATCTACATAGGTGCCGACGGTCGAAGTTGCAGAGACGTTGATGGTATTGAAGCCGATACCGCGGAGGGTGTAGGTCGGCACGCCCTGATAGCTTTGCGAGACTGAGAAGCTTGGCACGAGCGCTTGCAGGTCATCGACCTCATTGACCCTGAGCGTGTCGAGTTGGTCCCCGCCAAATGCCTGGATCGACATCGGGACATCATTGGCGGATTCTTCCCGCCTCTGGGCCGTGACCGTGATGGACTCCAGCTTCATGGAGCTTTGCGAATCTTCGCTGCTCTCGGCGGAGGGGGTGTCTGCCTCTTGTGCGATGGCGGGCGAGCTTGCCCAGAGTGCTATGAGTGAGACTCCCAAGCATAGCGATTTCAAGTACTTAGACCGGTTTTCCAAATTTTCCTCCCTATGCTCCTATGTTTGGAGCTGTAGGGAGAGGTTCCTCGGAAACGGTCACTCCCGGCAAGCTATCAAGGTTGATAGGGCCGTCTCACAATCCAAGCACCGCCTTGGCCATGATGTTGCGCTGGACCTCGTTCGATCCGCCATAAATCGAACCGGCGCGATTATTGAGGTATTTCGCCATGGCGACGCTGAGCGCATCTGGTCCGACCGGGTCCAGATTCGATTCCGGATGCCAGGTCGCCGGTTCATGAACAGCCGCATATGGGCCTGCAGCCTCGATCGCGATCTCGTCGATCTTCTGCATCATCTCCGTTCTTTGTACCTTGAGCATCGAAGCGGCGGGGCCCGGCGGCCGGCCCGCGCTGAGCGACGCCACGATGCGCTGTTCGGTCACTCGGATGGCGTCGAGTAGAATGGCGGTTGTCTCGAGCCGGGCACGTAATCCCGGCTCATCGAGACCGCTTTCCAAAACATGGGCGCGAAGTCGATTCAGCGCCGCCTCGAGACCGGCCGACGACCCGCCGCTGCGTTCGAATTCCAGCAGGTACTTCGCGACGGTCCAGCCGTCATTTTCCTCGCCAAGCCTGCCCGACACCGGAACGCGAACATCATCGAAGAACACCTGGTTCAATTCATGTTCGCCCGCCAATGTGATGATCGGATCGACGGTGATACCGGGTGCCGACATCTCGAGAAGGAGGAAGGTGATGCCTTGCTGGGGCTTGCCCGTGTGGTCGGTTCGCACGAGACAGAACATGCGGTTTGCATGGTGGGCATGCGTCGTCCAGATCTTCGATCCATTGAGGATGTAATGGTCGTCATCTCGTTCCGCCTTGAGAGACAGAGACGCCAGATCGGACCCTGATTGCGGTTCAGAATACCCTTGGCACCAATAGTCGTCCCCCGCCAACAGACGCGGCAGGAAGAATGCCTTTTGTTCAGGCGTCCCGTATCCGATGATGCAGGGTCCCACCATGTTAAGACCCATGGGTGCCAACGGAGGTGCCCCGGCGATGGCGCATTCCGATGCAAATATGTAGCGCTGCATTTCCGTCCAGCCGGGCCCACCATACGCTTCAGGCCAACTCGGCGCCGCCCAACCTTTCGCGTGCAATTTCTTTTGCCAGGCGAGTGTGTATTCAGGCTCCACGAAAACACTAGTGGCCTTTTTGCCAGCAGCGGCCAGTTCGGGCGTGAGATTGTCGCGAAGGAAGGCTCGCACTTCCTCGCGGAACGCGATATCTTTATCAGATAGGCCCAGATTCATCGAATATCTCCCATGATCGCCATGAACACTAGCGACTTCGACCGTCACGGCTCAAGCTACCAGAACCAATAGGTATGAAACCCTCTATCCCATCGGTAACCGGTCCGAAAACCTCAGAGCATGACGTGCACGCTTTGGCGATGGAAGTTGTCAAGCTTGGCAACCGCGCAGGTCTTCCCTACATCGCCGCATCAGCGGATGTCAGCGACCCAAACCCCATGCTTGACAAGGATGGCTCGCCTTATGCGGAGAGCCTGTTCAAATGGTTCGATCCGGATTTCCACTATTGGGATGATCGCACTTTCGCCCTCCGCTCAGGATTTGTCCAAGCGGCGCGAATCTGTGCCGAACCCTTCTATTTTGACGGCAAGGCATTGAAGAGCTGGCGAGCGAACCGAGCGCTGGACGTCTTCAACGAGAATGCTGAATATGATGCGTACGGGGTTGCCAGTGCAATTATTTGCCCATGTTACATGCCTTATGGCGTGCTGGGCGCGATCGTCTGGGCTGGCGACAAAGCGGTTGCGGACATTGCGAAAACATTCATAGCGCACGCTGCAAGCATGCATCAACTGACGCTCAAATTTCTTTCCGCCTACCGGGAAAATGACTCACATATTGCCCTCCCAGAACTGGTCGATCTGACGCGCAGAGAGATCCAGTGCCTGAAATGGGCTGCCATTGGCAAAACGGACAGCGAGATCGCAACGATTATGGGAATTTCTGTGCCTACGATTCGCTTTCATCTAACAAATGCAGGGCAAAAGCTGTCGGTTTCCGGTCGCGCTCAAGCCGTCCGTGTAGCAACCAGCTTGGGCTATATCGGACGGAGCGCCTAGTTCCGAAGCGCAAGCCCGCGCGATCAAAGCCGCTACTAAACCCAAGGATTGCTGGCTCAAATGAATAGGGATATTGACTTCACTCTCGATTGAGTGAGTATCTTTCCCAGATACAAGTTTGTTCCGGAGATCCCTCTAGAACGAAGCAAATGACGGGACGTTGAAGCCCGCGGGAGGACATATGACTATCCATGCGCCACGTGCGGAAACTGCCCACGAAAAATCACCAGACGACGACGCTGACACGACCAATACCCCTTATACCCAGCCATTCTATCGCTATTATGTGCTGGCGGTCCTGACTGTCGTTTATGTCTTCAACTTTGTGGATCGCCAGCTACTCGTCATCCTGCAGGAGCCGATCAAGGCGGAACTGAACCTTTCGGACACACAGCTCGGCCTGCTGACAGGCTTTGCCTTCGCGCTATTCTACGTCATCTGCGGTATTCCAATCGCCCGCTGGGCTGACAAGGGAAACCGGCGAACCATCATCGCCCTCGCGCTGACGATCTGGAGCGTGATGACCGCCATGTGCGGGCTTGCGGCAAACTACACCCATCTTCTGCTCGCGCGTGTCGGTGTCGGTGTCGGCGAGGCGGGTGGCAGCCCGCCGGCGCACTCTATGATTTCGGATATCTTCAAGCCAAAGAATCGGGCGCTTGCCCTGTCGGTCTATTCCATCGGTATCTATATCGGCATCCTGATTGGCTTTGCAGCAGGCGGTTTCCTGGCCGACGCGTTCAGTTGGCGCCTTGCCTTCTTCGTGGTCGGTATTCCGGGGGTCGCACTCGCCCTGCTCGTTCTCCTGACGGTTCGTGAACCGATCCGCGGCTGGTCCGAAGGCGACACGAAAGCGGTCGAGCCTGCCCCACCGATTGGGGATGTGGCCCGACTACTCTGGTCGCGCATTTCTTTCCGACACATTGCGCTGGCCGCCAGTATGCAAGCCTTCATCATCTACGGCATCGGCAATTGGCTGCCCTCCTACTTTCTGCGAACCTACGAGCTCGACATCGGCACGATCGGCGCCTGGATGGCACTCACCACCGGATTTGGCGGCGGGCTTGGCTCCTTCTGCGGCGGCTGGATGGCTGACAAGTTCGGGGCAAAGGATGTGCGCTGGTATCTCTGGGTGCCCGCCATCCTGACTTCACTTCTTGTTCCGGTGCAGCTCGCAATATTGCTCTCCGGCGAGGTCTATTTCGCCCTGATCATGACAGCGCCCTTCCACTTCCTTTCCGCCGCCTATCTCGGCGCGGTCCTGGCCGTCTCGCACAATCTCGTCAACGGACGGATGCGAGCAATGACATCGGCGGTGCTATTCTTCGTGCTGAACCTGATCGGGCTCGGTCTTGGCCCTGTCATCGTCGGCTTCCTCAGCGATGTTTTCACCCGGAATGGCATGGTGGCGCCGCTTGGCACGGCCATGCTGATCTGTGGTACGGTCGCGGCGATATGGTCGGTCACCCACTACATTCTGGCGGCGAACAAGGTCCGCGAAGATATCGCCAGGCGGCAAGTCTGATGCGGATCGCGAGCGCCTCCACGCTAGTGTTGGCGCTCGCCGCCTGCGCGCAGATGCCAGCTTCAGTGATGAGCGTCGCCGACACGCCGACACGGGCGAAAACGCCGAACGGGCAGTTCATCTCCTGGATCGAGCATCGGGTCGATGATGAAGACATGAATGGCGGCATCCCGATCCGCGGCGGCGACGGGTTCCAAATGGCTGACATGGACGGCGACGGTCGGACCGACATCGTTTCGGTCCATGAGGATTCCAACCATCTGCGTATCGCCTTCGCGACAGATGGTCCGGATGTCTGGGTCAATGTAACGATTGGCGAGGGCGCGGAGGTCGCGGCAATCGAAGACGTGGCCGTGGGCGATCTAAATGGTGATGGCTGGCCGGATCTCGTCGCAGCCTGCGAAGAGGCCCATCTCATCTATTTCCAAAACCCGGGCGAGACCGCGCGGTCTGAGTCCTGGCAGAACCTCATTCCGCCGGTCACACAGGATCGTGGCTCCT
This sequence comes from Hyphomonas sp. UBA4494, assembly GCF_002388935.1. Lineage (NCBI taxonomy): Bacteria > Pseudomonadati > Pseudomonadota > Alphaproteobacteria > Hyphomonadales > Hyphomonadaceae > Hyphomonas > Hyphomonas sp. UBA4494. The sequence continues at coordinate 59,758 of NZ_DGNK01000012.1, read as the reverse complement.
GGCTGCGTGCCTTCATCGCCGATGTCGATGGCGATGGGAAGATGGATGTGCTCGGTGCAAACAAGGGCGCGTCAGACATTATTGATCCATCGCTTCCCTCTGCATCACGACCGACTTCGCTTTTCCTGATTGAGGGCGACCCGCTGGAGCCTTCAAGCTGGCGAGAGCAGATTCTCTCGCGCGAAGTCGTGCCTAACACGGCCATGCCAGTCGATGTGGACGGCGATGGCGACATGGATGTGCTCGCTGCCGCCCGCCTCCGCCAGACAATGACAATGCTGGAGAATACGGGTCCGCGCGAGGGAGGCGGCATAGAAGTATTGCCGCACACGATCGAAATTATACCCGGCCTCATAGCGCCCGAAGGTTGGCAACGTACGTCCAGCGCCTTTCAGAGCGACTTTGAGGACATTGATGGCGACGGCAGGCTCGACCTCGCTGTTGCGGTTTATGAGACACCGTTCCCCGTGAATGGCTCGCCGCTCATGGCCTCGCTTGGCTGGCTAAAACAACCCGAAAGCCTCGACGAGCCATGGGTCCACTATCGCATCGGCGACATCTTGCCGGACGTCATCATCGGGATCGAACTTGCAGACATTGATGGCGATGGTGACCTCGACGCAATCACAGGCGGCTATTCAGGGCTCAATATCCTGGAAGGCGGCTATTCCGGCGCGTCGCGCGACTATGACGAGCCCAAAGTGACAGCGTCTTCTTCGGTAGGCCGGATCGTGTGGTTCGAAAATACCGGAGATCCGACGACGGAGTGGACACGCCATGACATTTCGCGGCGCGTACGTGGAATGTATGACGCGTTCACTGCGACCGACATGGACGATGATGGCGATCTCGATCTCGTCACAACCCGCGGAAACAGCGGCAAATATGACGGAGTCATCTGGCTCGAACAGGTGCGCTCGGCAGACCCCCGCCCGGCCTTCACGCCGGCGCGCGAGCGCGAGAGCCGCGCCCTGCCCCTGCCGCCGCAAAACTGGTCCGACAATTACGAGACAGAGATGACCCTGATTGCGCCGAACAAGGCCGGCCATTGAGGCTGTCCGCGCCTACTCGATCAGCTCTGCATTCAGCCCGACGCGCATGAACCAGCCTTCGCCGGCCGCACGCCGCTTCTGGTAAAGCGCCTCATGGAATTCGAACATGCCGGAATAGGCGTCATGGCGCAGCTCCGGCTTATCCCCGATATGGAGATAGGCCTCGTCGTCACTATAGGGCGCCCAGTCAGGCCCATTGGCGCTTTCAGGCCGGCCTGTCGAAGCAAAAGAAGCCCAGTAGTCGACCAGAACTGAGGCCAGCGCTTCAGCCTCGTCCACCTCCGGCTGCGGCCATCGCGGCGGATAGGATTCCGGGTTGCCGACCGTGCCGAACACGAAGGGCACTTCGCTCGCATGGAAGGCGCAGAGGTCGCGCGCTTCCATAGCCGGATAGCAATGATCGAAGACGTAGAGATAGGCGGGTTCGCCCGCTTGCGCCGCGCTGCGTACGATACGTTCGGTTGACCAGCCGAAAACATTGTCGCGGTTCACAGCCAGCATGGATTCTTCCACGTCATCGGCCGGGTAGAGCGCGAGAAAGGCCTCCGCCTCGTTGCCATAGCGCGCAAGTATCGCGTCTTCGTAGGCCTCGGGCGTCTTCGGCTTCCTGGGCAGGAGCATTCGATAGGTGCGCGCTTCGCCGCTATTGAATCCTGCGAGCACGGGCACTTTCGCGAATTCGCCATCGTCAAACGCCTCATTTAGCTGGCGCGGTACGTAAGTGCCATCAATCGTCCCGGCGGGGGCATAGCCTGCCATTGTGCTCCGATTGGTGAGCTCCTGCGGGTCTGCGGCGCGCGCGGCGTCCAGCGTTTTCAGTTCGAGTGTCTTGAACAGGTTTACGCCCTCCATCTCTGCAGCCGGCAGGTCGTAGCTTGCTTCACCGAGCTCTGCGAAATTGCGGGTATTGGTCGACTGGATGATCGCCTTGTCGAACAGGCCCTCGGCAATCGGGCTTGTGAGCAGATAGGTCACGCTGAGCGCGCCCGCGGATTCACCCATCACGGTGACGTTGGACGGGTCACCGCCAAACTGGTCGATATTGTCCTGAACCCATTCGAGCGCGGCAATCTGGTCCATCAGGCCATAATTACCCGACAGTCCCCCCGGGCTCTCCTCAATTAGCTCGGGATGTGCGAGCCAGCCGAGCACGCCGAGACGGTAGTTGATTGAAACGAAGACCACATTCCGCTCGGCATAAGCCGTGCCATCATAGACAGGCTGCGCGGCACCGCCGATACGAAGCGATCCGCCGTGGATCCAGACGATGACCGGCGCATCTTCTGCGTGTTCAGGTGCCCAGACATTGAGGGAAAGGCAGTCTTCCGACGCGCTTTCTGGCGGATCATAATAGACGCTGACAGGCGGCACCGGTGGCTGGATACAGCTCGGCCCGAAGTCGCTGGCGTCGCGAACCCACTCCCACGCAGCAGGCGCAATCGGCGGCGCCCAGCGCAATTCACCAACCGGGGGGGCGGCATACTGAATTCCGCGGAAAACATTGATGCCGTCCTGGTTCACACCTTCGATCTTGCCCTGCGCGACGCTGACAACAGGGCCCGGCAGGACGATTTTCTCTGCGAGTGCCGTCTGGGAGGACTTAGCCTCTTTGGCCGAGCATCCGGAGAGCGTGAGCGCGGCGAGGCCAACGGCGATGAGGGTCGGTTTCAAGCGTGTCAATTGTAAGCTCCTCCCGTGTCAGGCTGATCCATAAAGGCTGCGAAGGCGAATCTTGTCGATCTTTCCAGTGCCAGCGAGTGGCATGATTGGCACACGGATCACCTCATCAGGCAGCCACCAGGAGGGCACACGATCCCTTAGCGCCTCCAGCAAGTTGTTATCTTCAAGGCTCTCGCCATCGCGGAACTGGACAAGCAGTACAGGGCGCTCGCCCCATTTTTCATGCTCGCGCCCGACGACAGCGGCGAAGGCGACTTCCGGCAGGCCGGAGACGAGCGCTTCGATCTCGGTGGGATTGATCCATTCTCCGCCGGACTTGATCAGATCCTTGGCCCGGCCCGTAATGAAAAGCTGGCCGTCTTCACTGATTTCAGCAAGGTCGCCTGTCAGGAACCAGCCATCGCGCGTCGCGGCTTCAGCTTGGCCGAAATAGCGCTCGACTACGGAAGGGCCGCGCACCCAGAGATGGCCTTCGTGCCCGCGCTGCTCATCGAGGGGCGTGCCTTCATGATCGGTGAGCATCAGATCGACGCCAAGCGCCGGACGGCCTGCCGTGTCTGATGAGCGGACATCTCCGGGCGGAGCGGCCGTACCAAGTGGAGAGAGTTCGGTCATGCCCCATGTTGTCTGGACGGCGATGCCCCGTGCCTCAATCCGGCGCATCAGAGCACTACTCATCGGAGCGCCACCGACCATGATCCGCCTGAGACTCGGCACATCCAACCCGTTTGCATCGAGATGATCGAAGACGTCCAGCCAGAGCGTCGGCACCCCGACAGCAATGGTGACCCCTTCTCGGACGATCAGATCGGCGAGGGTCGCGCCATCTGCCTGGCGGCCGCAGAAGACCAGCCGCGCGCCTGTCGCTGGTGCTGAATATGGCAGGCCCCAGGCGTTGGCATGAAACATCGGTACGACGGGCATGATGACATCATGCGAGTTGAGCCCGCTGACATCGGCCTGAAGCTGGCGGAGCGTGTGCAGATAGCTGCCGCGATGGGTGTAGGTGACGCCTTTCGGGCGTCCCGTGGTGCCCGAGGTGAAGCAGAGACCACACGGTGTGGTCTCTGGAAAGTCGCCCCAGATGATACCTTCAGAACTGGCCTTGGATAGCATCGCCTCGAGGTCACGGGCCCCCGGCAGCCCCACATTCGCGCTGCAGTCAGGCCCGACAGGATCGATGATGAGTACATGATCCAGCGTTCCGGCTTCTGCTGCGATCTCGGCGGCGAGCGGCAGCAGATCCCCACTAACGATCAGAATGCGCGCGCCGGACTGCTGAAGCATCCAGGCGATCTGCTCTGCGGTGAGACGCGGATTGAGCGTATGGCACACTGCGCCCATCCCCATGATGCCGTACCAGCACTCCATGTGGGCCTGGCTGTTCCAAGCGAGCGTCGCCACGCGATGCCCGCGCTGCATGCCGAGTCCTTTCAGCACCCCAGACACCGTACGGGCACGCTCGCGCAGGGCGGCATAGCCGATGCGGGTGAAGCTGCCGTCAAAACGGCGCGTGACCACATCCTTGGTGGGGTGCCACTTCGCTGCATGGTCGATCATTCGATCAAGTGTCAGCGAGAAGTCTTGCATGGCGCCGTCTGTCAATTGCACGCGGGTACCTCCGGCGGCAGCGGCGGGGAAATGATGCCGACATTCCAGTTCCATTGAAGGCTGCCATCGGCGCGTCTGCGGCAGACAATCGCTTCGTGAAGTTCGAAGCGGGCGCGGGCAAGGCCCGGCCAGGCTTTCGGCGCCTCGGAGATCACCATGCCGGTCGCGTCCTTGCCATAAGCCGGCCAGTCCGGCGCGCCTTCAGCGGACGGGGCTCCTTCTCGGGCAAAGCTCGCCCAATAGTGCATCATAGCATTCATTAGTTCGCGTTCGGACTGCTTGCGCGGGGCCTGTGGCCACGGCTCGGGAATGTCGAAAAGCGTGCCGAAGACATAAGGAATTTCCATCGCATGAAAGGCGCGAAGGCCAAGCTTGTCGGCGACCGGATACGTATGATCGAAAAAGTAGAAATAGGAGGGCTGGCTAGCCGCCGTCTGCGAGGCAACAAGCCGCTCCGCAGTCCAGCCATACATGGCGTCACGCGTGGTCGCGAGCATGCTGGCTTCGGGATTGTCGGCCGGATAGGTCTCAAGGAAACGGTCTGCCAACTCGCCATGAGTGGACCGGATCGCCGTCTCATAGGCGTCGCTTCCTGGCACCGACGGCAAAAGGAAACGAAGCGAGCGTATCTCGCCCTCATTGAAGCCGGCGAGCACGGGGACCTGTGCCTGCTCGCCCTTGTCGAACGTCGCAGGCATCTGATCTTTCAGCCAGACATCGTCGATAACGCCGAACGGGACGAAGGCGTTGCGGCCTGCAATCGAGACCAACTCGTCGGCGTCCATCTCACGCAGCTCAGCCAAGGAGGCAGCTTTCGTCTTTTCCTGAAGGGCAACGCCTGCTTCTTCAGCCGACGGATGGCCGCTCACCGTACCTCTCAGAGGAGCCATGGAAACCATATAGGCACTCTCGGCGATTGCCTTGTCGAACAGACCGCGCGCTTCTGGCGAGACCATGAGCAGGACGACACTGAGAGCGCCAGCGGATTCACCTGCAATTGTGACATTGTCCGAGTTCCCGCCAAAGGCAGCGATATTGCGCTTGATCCATTTCAGGGCTGCAGCCTGATCTTTCAGGCCATAATTGCCCGAGATATTCTGCGGCGACTCGGCGCTGAGTTCCGGATGGGCAAGATAGCCGAGCACGCCGAGCCGGTAATTGATTGTGACGACGACGAGCCCCGTTTCACGGGCAAGGTTTGCGCCGTCGTACATTGCCTGACTGCTGGTGCCGGTAACCAGCGAGCCGCCATGGATCCAGACGAAGACAGGAGCATCATCCGCGCCGTCCGGCACCCAGACATTGAGGCTAAGGCAATCCTCGCTCACCTCACCTAGCTTCTCATAGTAGATGCTTCCCGGGCGCGCGCCAGGCTGTGGACAGGCCGGACCGAACTCGATTGCCTGGCGGACGCCTTCCCAGTCCGGGAAGGCCTCCGGCAAGGCCCAGCGCCGCTCGCCGACGGGCGCAAGCGCGAACGGAATACCCCGATAGACAGTCACCCCATCCCCTGCTTCACCCTGCAGCGAACCGACGGGCGCTTCTGTGACGGCGTTGGGTTTCGGGTCGGCGGCGCTCGCCTGCAATCCATCACTCGCTGCACAGCCAGCCTGCCAGAGCAGGGTCCACGCAAGGATAGACGAGGCGAGTACCCTGCCGAACACGGGGGGCGTTCTGCCGCCCTCCAGCATTCTACCAATATTCAGCACAGCCCTGCCCCCAATCAGTATTCAACGCTGACGCGGACACCCACCGTCTGTGGGCGCTGGCGCGCATAGCGAGCGTCGACAAAGGATTCCGGGTGCACGTAGGTGATCGAGTTGTCGTCGAAGAGATTCTCGACATAGCCAGTCAGCTGCCAATTATCCTTCGAAAGACCCGCCTGAAGATTCACGACGGTGTAGGCGTCGGTATAATCGAAGGTCGGGGCCGGCACATTTGGTTGGCCCGGCACATTTGGCAGCAAGGCCGGGAAATCACCGACATATGCGGCTGTACCCGAGAAGAAAGCGTCCATCTCTCCGACATTGTAGTCATAGCGTGCTGTGGCGGCACCCTGGAAGTTCGGCATGGCGAGTTGAAGGCCAAGCTCGGCGCCGGAAATCGCGGCTTCCTCAGGCGTCAGCTCAGTGATTTCGGTGTCGTTTAGAGATCCGTTCACGAACAGGCTGAATCCGTTGCCCGGATAATAGCCGGCTTCGAATTCTAGCCCCTGGCTGACGGCTTCACCAATATTGGTGGCAAACTGCACCTGATCTGAAAGCCGATTGGCCTGTACCTGGATGTCTGACCAGATGATGTAATAGGCCGCGAGATTTGAGGTCAGCTTCCCATTCAGGAAAGTACCCTTCATGCCGACTTCATAGTTGATCAGTTCGTCGGAATTCGCGCCGTCCGGGATGACAAGGTCGTTAGGGTTCACAACACTGACGGCGCCAGCGCGCGCATTTGCAACCGGCGAACGGAAGCCTGTAGCGACCGATGCGTAAGTCGTAAGATTCTCCATCGGCTTCCAGGATGCGCTGGCCTTGTAGGAAACGTTGTCAGCTTTGACCTTGAGGCCTTCAGCAGCTACGACCGGGAAGACGGTCAGCTCGAGATCCGTAAATCCGCCCAAAGCGACGCCCAGATAGTTTGAATTGTATCCCCCCGGCAGGGTGAAGGACTGTACGGAAGTTTCGGTGTAGCGAAGCCCCCCCGTCATCCAGAATTGGTCAGAGAACCGGTATGTCAGCTCACCGAAAGCAGCCGATTCGATCGCATCGAAATAGCCTGCGAAGCTCTGATAATACTCGTTCGGAAGCCCGGTGAGATTACGTGCTTGAAGGAACTCTGTCGAGGAGCGGTAGTCGTAGTCGATATCGCGCCGCTTGTTGAAGTGGAAGCCACCGATGATCCAGTCCCAGTCGCCGCCATCAGCTGAGGCGAGGCGGGCTTCCTGGACGAAATTCTCATCATAGCCGACGGCGTCGAGCGCAAAGGGGATAGCCTGGTTGAACGTACCGGCCAGGTCGACGATGAATTTGCCGTCAATCTTGGAATAGGTCGACGAACTGGTCAGGGTTGCCCAGTCCATCTCGTAATTGCCGGTCAAATTGTAGCTGGTGAAGTTAGACTGAAAGAGGTCAGGCCGCTCGGTGAAGCGGATATAGTCGCCCCGGTCGGGATTGGTGAGGCCGGAATCAGCAGGCTTGTTGTCCTCGTGTATGACGAGCAAGCCGATATCGAAATTATTCGTCGGCTCCCAAAGCAGATGGGCACGACCGCCAATCGATTCGAGCGAATTTGCGCCTTCAATGCCTGTGCCGGTATTGTCCACCCAGCCATCTTCATCGCGGTAGAAACCAACAAGACGCAACGCCAGCTCGTCATCGACCAGCGGCAGATTGACCATGCCATTATAACGTTGGCGAAGCGCATCGCCATCGACGAGGCCGAAATCGACAAGGGCCGACGCTTCAAACTCGTTCGGATTCGGGGCTTTTGTAAGAATCCGGACGGCACCGGACAGAGAGTTCGCGCCAAATAGTGTACCCTGCGGCCCGCGCAACACTTCAACGCGCTCAACGTCATACAGAGTTGGATCAAGGATCGTGGAGTTGCCATTGCTGGAAATCGGCAACTCATTGATGTAAATGGCGGTCGCGGCCTGAAGATTGGCGCCGTAGCCATTGGTTGCGATGCCACGCGTGGTAATGGTGTTGAAGTTGGCCGTTGGCTGATTGAGCACGATGCCTGGCGTTTCGCGGGCGAGCCCGTCATAGCTGACAATGCCCTTTTCGCTGAGTGCTTCTTGCTGCCAGGCGGTCACGGCGAGCGGCACATCCTGCAGACTCTGCTCGCGGCGAGTCGCCGTAACGATCACGCGGTCCTGGCGTGCTTCGCTTTCTGTCGTTGTGTTGCCGGCATCAAGTGCCGGAGCGTCCTGAGCAAAGGCCGGCGCGCTCAGTACAAGAAGCGAAATTGCCGATACGGATGCCATGAAGCGATTAGTCATATTGTCCTCCCGAGGTTCCGCGGGTTTTCCCGCTGTTGGCAGGATAGGAGACCAGAAGAAATCTAAAGTCAACAATATTCACTCTCGAGATAATGAATGTTGAAAGATCCATGTTTTTCGGTGATGACTTGGTGAGGAGCTTTGACTGTTCCGGACAAATGGCTGTACCAAGCACAGCTGCATACAAGGCGGGCACGGCCCCTGAAACGCCTCCAGGCAAGCACCTGAGGCGATGCAAACCGTTGACACCGTGCCCAATTGGCCATTGACCAAAGAGAACCGAAACAGATGGCTCACTAACCGAATGACAAAGACAGCACCGAACCGCCGCCGAATGACGAAGGCTGAGCAGCGCGCCGAGACCATGGAGCAGATTTTGGACGAGGCGGAATACCTTTTCGCCCAGTCGGGCTTTAATGGCGTCACTCTGAAGGACATTGCCAAACGTGTGGGGGTGCACCACACGTTGCTGAACTACTATTTTGACGACAAGAAGAGCGTCTTTGATGCAGTGATCGCGCGCCGGGCGAGTGTGACAAGTTCGCTACGCATGAAAGCGCTTGATGAGTATGACAAGGCAAGCGGTGGAAAACCAACTGTCGAGGGGGCCCTGCGCGCCTTTCTCGACACGGACCTCGACCTTTACAGTCAGGGCGGCGAAGGCTGGAAAAATTACGGTGTCCTCGGTGCGCAGTCTTCAAACACGACCTATGGCGCAGAGCTCTTCGATTTCCACTTTGATCAGGTTGTCCTGCGCCTGATTGGCCTGCTGGAAAAGGCCCTGCCCGACTGTTCGCGCGAAGACCTGTTTTGGGGCTATCACTTCGTCACCGGCGCCTTGATGCTTACGCTCGGCCGCACGGGTCGGATCGATCGTTTGTCTGACGGGCTCTGCAAATCTGACGACTTCGAAGCAGCCAAGGAACGCATGGCTTCCTTCATGGCCGGCGGCTTCCACGAGCTTTGCGGAAAACGGAAGAACGGCAGCGACGCTGCAAGCTAGCGGTACAATCAGGGGTATCTCTTTAGAGCGCTTTGGCCGCGCCCCTCTACGGCGCCCTGCACAACTTCCGGAAGTATCTGGTTATCCAAGGTGAGATCCGAGGTTGCCCAGCGGTGCCACGCATTCTCCTTCTCGACCTCCTTGATCCGATTGGCCTTGGTCAACCTGCAGCTCGCCATACTCATTGAGCCACCGACTGCTAGTCTGCTCCGTTACGCTGATCGAAGACGCCAATGGTGAATGCTAGTCGGAGCATTGCAAAGGCATGGAGGACCTCGTCGCAGAAGCCCGAAACCACATTGTCGAGGCGGAGAATGATGGCGCGGTACAGGATGCTCTGGCAATCGAGACAGGCCTTGCATACTGGTCATGACGCTCCTTGAATTGTCCCCCAATGGGGGTGTAGGTTCAAACTTGATGAACATGATAGTCTCCATCCTTGTCGCCGTCTTTTTCGGCCTGTCGCAAAGTCTCTGCCTCAGTCCTGTTACCGCGTCCGGAACTGCCGGGTCCGGGCAAAACACGACTGCGCAGATGGCGGACGGTCATGGCAAGCATGCAACGCCGCCCTGCGAACAGGAGAGCGACCATTGCGACATGCAATCAGTCGCAGCAGCAAAAGGCGAGAGGATGGGTACGCTGGCCGGTCTCGTCGGAAGCGGGGTCAAGGCGCCAGTCATGCTTGCCAACCCGGCCTGGTCCGCGATTCCTCTTCGCGCACCGCTTCGCAGGATCGTACCGGATCGGCGAAGTTGGCCGCAATCCCCCTCCCCCCTGCATTTGAAAGTCCGTTTCCTGAATTGAGACCGCACCCGCCGGGCACACAGTCCGTCTGGTTCAATTTCAATTCAATGGAGATATCTGTGATCAATAGAAGACATTTGCTGCACTCTGCGCTGGGCGCGGGAGCAGTCCTGGGCTCGGCAAAGCTCCTTCCCGCCTGGGCAAGATCCGCAAGCGCCGGAAATCTCGGCATAGCCTCGCTCTCTGGCACGCGGTTTGACCTCGACATCGACCGGTTTCCGGTGCGCATCAATGGTCGAGACGGAATGGCAACAGGAATCAACGGGACCCTGCCAGGTCCACTCCTGCGCTTTCGGGAAGGCGATGATGTCACGCTCAACGTGACGAACCGCCTCCAGGAGGATACGTCGGTCCACTGGCATGGGCTGCTTGTGCCATTCCACATGGACGGCGTGCCCGGACTCAGCTTTCCGGGCATAAGACCGGGCGAAACCTTCAAGTATCAATTCAAGGTGCCGCAGAACGGGACCTATTGGTACCACTCCCATTCGGGTCTTCAGGAACAGCTCGGCCATTACGGCCCGATCATAATTGATCCTGCCGATCCGGATCCGGTTCTCTATGACCGGGAATATGTCCTTGTGCTCAGCGACTGGAGCTTCACCCATCCGCACCGGATCTTCGCCCAGTTGAAGAAGAATCCGGAAAGCCTGAACTATAACCGGCCGACCCTCTCCAATCCGGTCGGTCTTGGCGGCATGTGGGGCCAGATGAGGATGAGCCCGAGGGATATCGCCGATGTGTCAGGGGAAACATATACCTATCTCATCAATGGACATGCGACGGTCGACAATTTCAACATGGCCTTCCAGCCGGGCGAACGGGTTCGCCTGCGCATCATCAACGCCTCCGCCATGACCCTCTTCAATGTCCGCCTCCCGGGCTTGCCAATGACAGTGGTCCAGGCCGACGGCCTGAATATCCAGCCGGTCGAGACCGATGAATTTCAGATGGGAGTTGCGGAAACCTATGACGTGATCGTCGCGCCAACCGAGGCCCGGGCCTATGCATTCGTTGCCGAATCGATTGACCGGACGGGCCAGGCCGTTGCCACACTCGGCCCGCGTGCCGGGATGAAAGCCACGGCCCCCGCCCTCCGGCCCGTGCCAATACTGACCATGCGGGACATGGGCATGGCCCATGGCGACATGCCAGGCATGAGCCATGATGCCGGATCTGAATCCGGCACGGCGCAGCCCGGTCATGACATGAGCGGGCACGACATGGGCGCCATGCCCATGAAACCCGATCCCGACGGTCCCGCCATCCAGCCCGTCAGGATCGAAGCAGATATCAAACGCGGTCCAGGCGTGGTGAACATCGCCGCGATGGCGATGAGCCGGCTCGAGGAGCCGGGTATCGGCCTCGAGGACGTGCCGCACCGAACACTGACCTATAGCCAGCTGCGGGCCCTCGACATGAACGAGGATCACCGCCCCCCCGGTCGCGAGATCGTCATCCATCTGACCTCGAACATGGAACGCTATATGTGGTCGTTCGACGGGGTGAAGTTCTCGGAAGTTACGCAATCCATCAAGTTCTATGAGGGCGAAAGGTTACGGCTCACCCTGATCAATGACACGATGATGCCGCATCCCATTCATTTGCACGGAATGTTCTTCGATCTCGTCAATGGCGGCGGCCATCACAAGCCGCGCAAGCACACCGTAACAGTCAAACCCGCAGACAAGGTCAGTGTAGATATTACCGCCGAACATGTCGGGGACTGGGCATTTCACTGCCACCTGCTCTATCATATGCATGCTGGTATGATGCAGGTCGTGAGCGTGCTTCCCGCCGCGCATCCCGAACACCCCGGAGTGCCTGAGCCAGAGCCGGGCGCAGATATGCATATGGACCATCAGGCCATGAATCACGGGGGGCACGCACAATGAGCCTCGTGAAACGAATACTGCGTGCCCTCATTTTCTCGAGTGCCGGGATAGGCGCTCCCCTGAATGCAATTACCCAGGAAGCCCATCAAAGCCCCCCGTGGAATCAGGCCGACGCGCTTCATGGCGCGGACGTCATGGCCGAAGCCCGCCAACGGGTTCTCGTAGAGGGAGGAGATCAGAAGCATTTCTACGTCATGTTCAACCAGCTTGAGGCACAATTTGCCGAAGCGGAAGACCGCTTCGCCTGGAATGGCCAGGCCTGGTATGGCGGCGATCTCAACAAGCTCTGGGTCAAGAGCGAGGGACATGCCTCGCTCACGGACGGTGGCGTTGAGGAAGCCGAAATCCAGGCACTCTACTCCCGGGCCGTGGCGCCCTTTTGGGATATTCAGGCCGGCCTGCGATACGATATCGAGCCGGACGGCCTCGCCCATGGTGTGGTCGCCCTGAACGGGCTCGCGCCTTACTGGTTCGAAGTCGAGACTGCCGCCTTTCTAAGTGAGCAAGGTGATCTCACCGCCCGAATAGAGGCGGAATATGAGTTGTTGTTGACCCAGAGGCTGATCCTTCAGCCAAGCATCGAGGCGGAGCTTTCCGCGCAGCCTGTACCGGATCGTGAGACAGGATCTGGTTTAACCTCGATCAGTGCGGGACTGCGCCTTCGATATGAGGTCAGGCGGGAATTTGCGCCCTATCTCGGACTCGAATGGCACCGCGCCTTGGGGGACACCCGCGACATGATCGAAGCGACGGGTGAAGATGGAGAGGAAATCGTTTTTCTCGTCGGACTCAGGGCCTGGTATTAGGCGACGGAGATGGACCGGATCACCGGTCCGCCTCTTCCGCACACCATGAGACGTGATTGGCCTGTCTCCGACGTGTCAGCCCCACGCGCCTGACACGTCGGAGGGTGCCGGGCTTTCGCAATTTGCAGGATGTGCCAGCCGGATCAGGCATATTGCTGGTCACCCGCAGGGACACCGGCCTTCCTGAGCGCAGGGGGCAGGCACAGAAAATGGATGCGCATGGCCATCCCAGGAGGGCCATGCGCGTTCGCGATAGATGGGTGGGCCAGCGTGGAGGCCGACGCCTCATGGTTCTAGTCGAACTGGACCGCATAATCTCCGTAGATGGGATCATAATAGACGCCGCCTGCCTGGAAATCGGCATTCCAGACCCGTTCGCCTGCCGCATCGGCCCGATAGATATAGGGCGAAAGAAGCAGACGTTCCTGATGCCAGCGTCCCTCCTGCCCGGAGGGAATCTGCGTGCCGGACCCATAAAGCATCAATCCATCATCGGACCGTATTTCGTGCTGCGGGCTTACGTCCCGATACTCGTGACTGACATTCATCAGCTTGTGACCCAGCTCATGGGCGATTGTCAGCTTGTTGGTTGCGTCATGCTTTGTCAGTGTGATCACGCCGCGTATCCGGTCAGGAATCGTGTCCGCATACGTGTAGGATGGAAAGGACAGACCGGACGTGTTCACCACTTTCGGAGCCCAGTTCCGTCCCCCGTCGAGATCCTCATAATACGGCATGTAGACATTCTGCATCGCGACCAGATAGACGGTCCGGCTGTTTTCCGGCGCCGGCTCGATGATGGTCTCGAACGCCGCCACCGCTCCATCCGACATTTCTGTCGGATGGATGGCGCTCTGGACATACATGTTGCCATAGCCCCCGGACGGCAGATCGGTCTCCCAATTGGATGCCGTGATCGCCAGGTGCTGAGGGTCGACCTGCCCCGTCTTGATCCAGAGAAGCTTGAACTGGACCCCGGTGGGCTCAAAGACCTTTTTCGCATTGAGGAATTCTTTCACCAATCCGCTGAGTGGCAGTTTCTCGACCGCATCCGGGTGAAGGTTCGAAGGATAATACAGACCGATATCAACGGTCGGTTTCCCGATTTCGAGATCGGAATTGATCGCCTCGAGATCCACGGAGTCGACAAGGCTCCACTGTACATCGCTTTGTTCCACCGGCTCCGAGGTAAGGAGTGCGGTGGAAGAGGTCCCAGCGCATCCGCCCAAGCTCAGAGCCAGAAATGATACGGCAAGAAAGGTCTTTTTCATGGACAGTCTCCTTCTTGATGACAGGGATTACTTGGTTGGCCCGGAGGTTTCGAGCACGGCATTGAAGTCCGGATTCTTCGACCGGGCGAACTGGATGGCCGGATGGTCGGCAGGCAGCTGGCTATAGTAGAAGGGTTCGCCATCCTTGAGCTGTACGTCCAGGCCGGTCGCCATATCCTTGATCCCCGCGACAAACGAATCATAGTCATCGCCTTCACGCTTCTTCTTGAAGATCAGGATCTCGGCCCCTTCTGCAAAGGGCGCTTCCCAGCCGGTGGGCATGTTCGAGCCGAAATGGAAGATCGACCCGGCTTCCATCACCTTCCGCTTGCCTTCGCTGCACAAAACATAGCGGCCGCTCAGCGTATAGACGATGCTCTCGGTCGGGTGCGGGTGCTCAGACAGGAACATGCCCGGCTCCAGGCGGAGCGTATAGGCACGCAGCTCTTCGCCGAACAGGAGCGGACCGAAATAGCCCTCATGCGTAAACGTGGCGCTGCCACTGTTCATGGCCTCCTGGACACTCTCGATGATCTCCACATTGTTCGCCAGCTGAATGTATTCAGGCGAAGTCGGTGTCGCCCCAACCGTCATGGCTGGCTTCACCTCTCCGGGCATGAAATGCGACCCGTCAGCCGCATGTGAATGACCATGCGCCTCGTCACTCGTCTGCTCGGACGCCGCAGGTTTTGCGAAATCTGTGCTGGGCGAAGGGGACGCTGCCGGAGCTGTGGTCTGTCCCATCGATCCCATTTCGAGATGGGCATGGATGTGATCGTCCCGGCTTATCGGATAGTCTTCCTGCATGGTCGTATGGAACAAGCCGTGGGTCTGCATCAGGAACAGGGCAAAGCCAGCAAATATGAGGCCTGCATTGATGAAAACACTCGCAGATCCGAAATGCCTTGTGCGCCGCAACAGGTTCAGAGCGATCCACATCACGATAAGCGCAGCGATCTGACCGAATTCCACGCCCACATTGAATGACAGAATGTGCATCAGCAGGCCGGAATCTTCCCGGATGGGCAGCTGCTGTAGCCGCGTCGACAGGCCAAACCCGTGAATCAGGCCGAACAGCACAACCATGAACAAGAGATTGGGTGACTTTGTCCCGAAGACTTTCGGGAAACCATCAAGGTTTTCAAACCCCTTGTAGATAACTGTCAGAGCAATGATTGCATCGATCAAGAAGTAATTGGCCGTAATGCCCAGATATGTGGCGGAAATCAGTGTGATTGTATGGCCGATCGTGAAGGCTGTCACGAAGCGGAGTATTGAGGAAAAACTTGTCAGGAAGAACATGACCCCAAACAGGAAGAGCAGATGATCATACCCGGTGATCATGTGTTCGGCGCCCAGGATGAGATATTGCAGATCTCCCCCTTCAAGCATTCTGCGACGTGCTTCCTCCGAAATACCATGTGCATGGGCGACGGGCGAAAGCAGGACCAATGATGCGATGAGCGCGGTAACTGCCTTCATTCGCGTGAGCAACATCTCAAACTCCAATATGATATATGTGACTGGGGAGGGTGGCGAGTTGCCGGCTCGAGGGAGGGGGCGCCCCTCAAACCGGCAACTGCCTGAGCACTTAGTCCAGGACCCAGGTTGCACGCGCGTAGAAATATCGCCCGAGCAAGGAATAGGTCATGGTATCGGTATTTCCGTCCGACCAAGATCTGACGTAGGGGGCCTTCTTGTCGAACAGATTGTCAACACCAGCGCTCAATTTCAGGTTTTCTGTAAGCTGGTATCCACCTTGGACATTGTGGTAGAGAACAGCATCAATATCAGTACCGATGGCTCCGGGCGCACCATAATAGTCCGTTGCTGAACCAATCAGCTGCGCATTATAGGTTCCATGCCATGGGCCGGAACTGGCCGACCAGGACCCGGTCGCACGCCAGGATGGATAGCCACCATCACAACAGCCTACACCGCCATCATAAACAAAGGGCGTGTCCCCATCAAATGCGGTAACTTCGTACTTCATCAGATGTGTGGCTTGAACTTCCACGGAGTGCTTGATGTTGCCAGTCGCGAAATCATAGCTGGCGCTGATATCGATGCCCTGCATGACTTCGTCACCGGTATTGGCGCTCTGCGCAGACAGGAAGTCGATGTCTCCGGTCAGGGCATTACGCGTATGGTGCGTGGGTCCGCAGAACGGATGGGACAGGCCGACTGATGTGTAGCAGGAGGCGAGTTTCGTGGATCCGGAAGTCTGCCGAATGGCATCCTGAATGTCGATGTCGAAATAATCGAGCGTGATGGACAGTCCAGGGACGAAACTTGGCTGGTATACAGCACCAACCGTGAATGTGGCAGCGTCCTCCGGTTCAAGGTTCGGGTTGCCCCCCTGATCGGTCAGAATGGCTGACCCGAGCTGGGTGTAGCCTACCGGCACGCCGGCAGCTTGACAGTTCTGATAAACCGCACTGGACGGATCCATTGTCGCCCAGTTGGAACAGGGGTCGGCTGTCGGGATCTGACCTTCGCTCACGCCGGAAAACAGTTCCGTGACGCTTGGAACCCGAAAGGCAGTTGAATAGGTGCCGCGGAGTTTGAAGTCCTGCACCAATTGCCAGTTTATTCCGACCTTGTAGTTTTCATCCGAACCGAACAGATCGTAATCGGAATATCGCACAGCCAGATCAAGATCTACCGCTTGGGCGAGTGGAAGGTCGCGCACCAGCGGCACATTGACCTCTGCATAGAGCTCCTGGGCTTCGATCGAGCCGCTGACCGGATCCTGCGCATTGCCGAGCGCATCCCCCGCGACCAGCAGGGAATCTGGCTCAAGCCAGCCCTTGTCTTCACGATACTCGAACCCCGCAGCGAAACCCACAGGTCCGGCAGGCAGGTCAAACAGCGCGCCCGAGATATTGCCGGTGAAGCTGATCTGCTCATTCCCGCCAGTGTCGCGCTGATTGATCAGGATATAATCTCCCACTTCTGAAGTCAGGTCGCCCTCACCCAGAATATCCGCACAAGGAATTCCATTCATTCCACACAGCGTGGGATCCAGCGTCTCGGCCAGGCGGCGCGTATTTATATTGTTCTTCAACGCATCAACAGCAGTGTTTCGGCCCCAGTTGAGAGACAGATCGTAATTCCAGCCATCCCATAAATCGCCTTCGACACCGGCGACGAGTCTCCAGGTCGAAACATCCTGCTCGAACTGTCTGGAACCGAATTCGGCGGTCCGGCGCCGCAGGAGAATGATGTCTTCACCGGTCGGATTTGTCGGATGCGATGCATCAAACGAAATATTGCTCAAGGTTGCAGGAGATCCTGGCTGGTTCGACGTTCGCCAGTTGAACAAGGCTTCACTGAAGAAGCGCGTCGAATCATTGAGGTCATACTTTCCGATGGCCGCAAAGCTGACGCGTTCGACAGGATTCGACGCATTGAAGAAGGGATTGGAATTAAACCCATGCGCGGCAAGGCTGAAAGGCTCATAGGCGTCGCCACCAATGAAATTGATCTGATCGCCATTCGGCAATACGGCGCGGCCACCCGCCGTGCTCGAACTTCCTGAGGTGCATTCGAGATCACCGTCCCCATCCAGGTCGGCCAACGCACAGGGCGCTCGCACATCCAAGGGCGCGGCAAGATTGTTCTGATAACTCGCATTGAACATCAGGCTGCCGCGATCATTGGTGACGCCCCAGGTCATGTCGACCAGATATTCTTCAGCGTCCCCCTCATCCGAAATGCCGAACTTGGTATCGAGTCTGAACCCGTCAAATTCATCTTTCGTGATCAGGTTGACAACGCCGGACACAGCATCCGCGCCATAGACTGCCGATGCGCCGTCCTTGAGGACTTCCACCCGTTCGAGGAGCGACACGGGGATCATGTTCAGGTCTACAGAGCTGTTTGCCCCTGAACCACCTGCAACAACCCGTCGGCCATTCAGCAGTACGAGCGTCCGGTTCGGACCTAGACCGCGCAGATTGACCTGCGCCGTTCCCCAGCCTCCCGACACCCAGTACGCAGCATTGGCATTGCCGGCAAAACCCGCCGAAAACGACTGAGTCTGCAGAAGCTCTTCCACATTTGTGATACCAGTTGCGTATATTTCCTGCTCATCAAGAACAGCCAGCGGCCCCACACTCGTCAGATCACTGCGTTGAATACGGCTTCCCGTTACCACAACTTTTTCCTGGGTCGCGACCTCCTCCTGGCTGGCAGGGACCGTATCGGCCTCCTGCCCGGACGCGGCCGCCGCAACGATGAACGAGACGCCCAAAGTCATTGCTGTTGTCACCATGAGTTTATTTGCAAACCCCCTGGCACTCCCCGAACCATTCACTTTCATTTCACCACTCCTATGGTTGCATACATTGCTACCCGAGCAGTCTCGGGACCAATGACAGTTAGACTAAATCCGAGGCATGCCATTGATCTTCGGCGCCACCGCCAAGGATTTGATCAACCTCGAACAAAAAACCGACGAATGATCGGTTTTTTGCGTAAATTGCAGGCGCAAATAAACCTCGACACCCGAACGCATCTGGACTGACTCTACAGTCCCCTGATGAATTTAATCGACTCAACTGGCACTCCCCCTCGGATAGCGTGCAGAAATCCGCTGTATTCAGTCTGTAAGCCATCAACAAGCTTGATGGATGGCCTCACTCCCGCACCAACACCACTTCCAAAACTTCACAAGAAGCCTTTCGAAGAACTGTATTGTTATTGTCAAAAATAGCAGCGTCAACATTTTTTTGACCGAGCAATTACCATTATGCGTGCACATAACAAATTTTGGGCGCTGTCTGCCAACTTATGAAGACTTACGCTGAAAGCATGCGGCCGGGCCTTGCCGCCTTATTTCAAGAGGTCGATAATGGAATCCTGAAATTCTGCCTCAAAAACTCGGCTGCGCCTTGAATTTATCAGTTAAACGCGAGCATCAAGACCTGTTCGAGACCATGATGAACCGGTTCTGCAACAATGAAGGACACGATGACAGCATAGCAAACAAGCCGCTCAACAAGCACAGCCCCACTATCACGCATCGGTAAAGGGGACTGAACCAACCAACTGATCCGACGCTCCAGGGATTGCCCAAGCACGGAAAAAACACTCAAGGATGCCGTTTCTGGCTCGCATGAGCGCTTTTGCTGCCGCAACCGGCCCAGCGTTATGAGGGCCTCTGCCACCGCCAATCGATCACCGCATTGGCTGGCGGCATATCGATCACATTCATATTCAACCGCAATCAGAAATTCGTCGGCCAGACCGCGCCTTGCACTGGGAAAGAATGGTAAGGTCAGGACCTGAAGCGCAAACAGCGATAGGGCATCCGCGCGCCGCGCATGAGCGCGTTCATGATCAAGGACAATCCGGGCCTGCTCGGGAACAATGCTTGCGAGCAAGCCTTCGCTTACGAAAATCCGCCGCCGTACTATGCCAACGCAAAATGCGGAAATGGTCCGGGATTTGGCAACCCAGGCTCCCAGTTCCGGATCATACCGGCTCCAGGTTTCCAGATCTCGAATGACTCGGCCATGCAGGCGCATGCGGTGCACAAAAATAAGGACAATGGGCATCGTAAGAAGCGCCAGCACGGCCAGAAAACCGAGAACAGCGAGCCGCGTCAGCAACATAGGTTCATGTGGGCGGCAAGAGGTCACCATCATTTCGAAATGACAATGCGTGGGCATACTGTTGAACCCGGCAGATGTCGGCACTGCCGCGCAAGAGACAAACAAGGCCAGGCTGACCACGAAGGGAACCGACGCATAGCCGAAGATCGCGCGCCCATATTGTCGGGGACTGAGCTGGGAAAGATGCCGGTGAAACCGGGGCCATACGGCGCTTTGGACGGCACCGATGATGAGCGCGGCAAGCAAGGCCGCAAAAAACGCGATTCCGAGATTGGTCAGGAAGGCGGCATTACCCATCATCTTCTCCTCGCCTTGCGTCGTTCTGCTCCTGTCGTTTCTCCTTGATCAGACGTTCGAGCGTATCAAGCGCAGCACTGTCGGACTCTGCCGCATGGTCGAGAAATGCCAGCAGATAGTCATCGCGGGAATTCTCGGACAACGTCTTCAGAACATCATCCATCACACGGGTGACGACTTGAGACTGGCTTACGGACGCCTCGTAGAGGAAAGCATGGCTGACCTTGTGACGCGACAGCAATCCCTTTTTGAAGAGACGGTCCATCGCCGACTGGAATGTGTTGCAGGACTGCCCGCCCTTGCGCCCCAGATCATGGTGAACCGTCTTGACCTCGGCCGGTCCGCGCTTCCAGAGATATTGCAGAATGGAGATCTCAAGAGGGCCTAGGGCAATTTTGCGGGTACGCACCGACATTGAGGGGTCCTTCTGGCCTGGAATGTTCATTCGATTTGGCGTCAGCCTAGAGAGGTCTCGACAAACCCGCAATGGTCACATGCCGACTCGCCGCCCTCGCTATGCCCAGGCAGGATCGTCGCGCGTGCAGATGCCGGGATTCTGATCATTTCCTGCAACAAAACCGGTCAGAGCATGCCCCGTTCCCCGATGCCGGGCCTACCAGCGTTAAAGACGCGAATACAATTGATACCCTTCGCGATAGAAAAGCTTCATCGTCGTGACAAATTCCCCCGCGAGCGACGTGGTACGGTCGATGACAAACAGCGCATCCCCCTCCTTGCACTCCAGCGCGCTTGCGACATCCTTGCCAGCCGCGACAGCACTGAACGACACATCGCCACTGGAAAACGGAACGGTCTGAACCAGCCACTCATTTGCGCTGACATCGTCGAAAGGCGCGCTCCTCATCTGGGGCACAACTTTCAGATTGACCCAGCGCGCTTCATACGCAAACGGTCGGCCATCGGCCAGATGCACCGTGTCCAGCTGTAACGCCTTGGTTCCCTTTTCCAAGCCAAGCCGCGTACGAACTGACAAGGGCGGCACTTTTTCGACCTTGCGCAGGACCTGATGGCGATAATGCCCTCCAAATGCTTCCACCTGCTCACGCACGATTGGAATGTCGAACCTAGCTTGTCGGACAGGCATGTTGCAGACCCGCGTTCCTCCTTTCCGCTTGCGAACGACAAGACCTTCATCTGCGAGCCCCTGCAGCGCGCGATTGATCGTTGTGCGGGCACACCCGTATTCTTCGGCGAGGGACGCCTCGCCCGGGATCAGATCCCCAAGCCCCCACTCCCCCTTCTGAATCCGCTCGAGAATGGATTGGCGAATGATTTGGTGCGTCATCTTGGTCATAGTCTCCCCCTCAATCGGACATTCAGCTCGGAATATGCCGCCTGTATCTCGTGGCGGTTCACATGAGCCCCGTCCCTGACCATATGCCGCCCCGCCGACCAGACATGAGTAACAATGTCATCCGTGCCCGCAAAAATCCATGCGTCAAGGATTGCGTCCTCCCGCAAGGCACCCAGGACAGGTGAATTGAGGTCGAGCGCGATAAAATCTGCCAGGGCGCCGACTTCAATCCGCCCCGCATTCCGCCCGAGGGCGCGCGCCGATCCTCGCGCGGCGCGTTCGTACAGATACCGTCCATTCGACAATGTCTGGTCATCTGTGAGAACCGATCGCTTACCATCCCGAAGCCTCTGCGAGACCTCGAGCATCCGAAGCTCCTCGGTGAGACCAATCCTGACATTCGAATCCGAACCAATCCCAATCATTCCACCCGCGCCCAGAAAGCGATGCCCATCAAAGATTCCGTCCCCGAGATTGGCCTCGGTAATCGGGCAAATCCCAGCCACCGCCCCGGACCTGGCCAGAGCCAGCGTCTCCTCCGGCTCCATCTGTGTGGCATGGATCAGGCACCAGCGCGCATCGACGGGCATATGATCGAGAAGCCAGCGCACGGGTCGGGAGCCCAGAATTTCGACCACTTCCCTCACCTCGCCGATCTGTTCTGCGGCATGTATATGGATTGGCCCGATCGGGCAGAGGCTGAGCGCCAACTCCATGCCTTCTGATGACACGGCGCGTAGCGAATGCGGCGCCACACCGAGTTTGAAGTCGTCCGGCATGCCCCCGAGCCGCGCCGCGAGAGATTCATAAAGGTCCGAAAATTGCTGGAGATCGCAGCCAAACCGTGTTTGCCCCCCCTCCAGCGGGCGCCCATCAAGCCCGCCCTGCATATAAAGAACCGGAAGATGAGTATAGCCGATGCCGGTGAACTCGGCGGCCTTGAAATGCCTCAGGGACGTCTCGTCGAGTTGGTCGTAAATCTTGCCGCCGGGCGCATGATGAAGATAATGGAATTCTGCCTGCGCCGCATAACCCGCCTCCATCATTTCCATCTGGACTTGAGCCGCGATGACTTCGATGTCATCAGGAGAAAGAAGCTCCAGAAACCGGTACATGACCTGACGCCAGGTCCAGAAATCATCGATTGCTGTCGGTCCGCGACGCTCAGCCAGCCCGGCCATGGCCCTCTGGAAACTGTGACTGTGAACGTTGCCCATGGCTGGCAAAAGAACGCCCACGGAATGGTCGCACTGACCATCATTTGGCGCAATGTCGACCACATATCCTTCGGCGTCGATACTGATCTTGGCATCATGCAGCCACCCTCTGGCGGACAGCATCTGACTGGCAGAAATTTCGATGGTCATCTTGTCTTGCACGCCCTTTTATTATGTGTGTACATATAAATATGTTGCTGCCATAAGACAAGAGCGATGACACGACCCACCCTGTTCACCGATTGCACTGTTGCCACTATGGAATCCGGTCGGCCGAGTTACGGACTGATCGAGGATGCCGCGATTCTCCAACGCGACGGCCTGATCGAATGGGTCGGCCGCTCTGGCGCGGTCCCAGGCAAACGAAGCGAAATGGCAGAGCAATCCTTGCAGGGCCGACTCGTGACGCCAGCGCTTATTGATTGTCACACGCATCTGGTCTTCGGCGGCAATCGCGCGAAGGAATTCCAACAGCGTCTTCAGGGGGTGAGCTATGAAGAGATTGCCAGAAGCGGCGGCGGCATAAACTCCACGGTCGAATCGACCCGCACTGCCAGCTTTGAGGCACTGGTGTCCGCATCCCTGCGACGCCTTGATGACCTGATAAGCGACGGGGTTGCCGTCGTGGAAGTGAAGTCGGGATACGGGCTCACCATAGAAGACGAGATTCGCATGCTCCGGGTGGCCAGAAAGCTCGAAGCGTTGCGGCCCGTGAAAATCGTCACGACCTGGCTGGCCGCGCATGCCCTCCCTCCAGCTTTCAAGGACCGGCCTGATAATTATATCGACGAGGTTGCCATTCCGGGACTGGTCCGCGCCGCAGAGGAAGGCCTGGTCGATGCGGTAGACGGATTTTGTGAAGCAATCGGCTTTTCCCCGGCTCAGATCGAGCGCGTCTTTCAGGCTGCAGCTTCACTCGGACTGCCTGTGAAGCTGCATGCCGAACAGATTTCAGATCTGAAAGGCGCCTTGCTGGCGGCGCGGTATTCGGCCCTTTCGGCGGATCATCTCGAATTCCTGTCAGAGACGGATGTTCCGGAATTTGCCCGCGCCGGAACCGTGGCTGTCCTCCTGCCCGGCGCCTTCTATACGCTCCGGGAAACGAAGCTGCCGCCCATCGCCGCCCTTCGCAAGCATGGGGTCGACATAGCCATCGCGACCGACTGCAATCCAGGCAGCTCTCCCCTGTCCTCGCTTCTTGCTGCGATGAACATGGCCTGCATCCAATTCTCCCTGACTCCTGAAGAGGCACTGGCCGGCACGACCCGGAACGCCGCAAAGGCGCTCGGACTGGCAGGGATGTATGGTGAAATCACGCAAGGGGCCAAGACCGAACTGGCCGTCTGGGACGTCGCGCACCCCGCCGACCTTTCCTACTGGATCGGTCGCAGCCCGCTCCATATGCGTCTCTCGAACAGGAATTATATGTGATGGTTCAATTTGAGCCCGGCAAGGTGTCACTCGATGATCTGGAGTCCCTCTACAGGCACTCCACCCATTTCCAGATTCATCCCGGCGCCTATCCCCGGATTGCCGACTCTGTGGGGACGCTCTCCCGGCGGATTGGGGAGGGCGAGACAATTTACGGCGTGAATACAGGCTTTGGCAAGCTGGCTTCCGTCAGGATCAATGGGGACAGCCTGGCCCTGTTGCAGAAGAATCTCGTCCGCTCGCACGCAGCCGGCATTGGCGAGCCGTTGCCGGCGAATATCGTCCGTCTGATGATGGCGCTGAAATGTATTTCGCTTGCCCGAGGCGCCTCCGGCGTTCGCGTCGAACTGGTCGACCGGATCCAGCAAGTCTACAGCGCGGACATCATACCGGTTATTCCCGCACAAGGGTCTGTCGGGGCATCGGGTGATCTGGCGCCGCTAGCCCATATGGCCGCTGCCCTGATCGGGGAAGGCGACGTCTTTTATCAGGGTGAAAGGATACCAGCCGGTCGGGCATTGCAAATGGCCGGCATCGCGTCCTTCGAGCTTCAGGCCAAGGAAGGTCTTGCGCTTCTCAACGGCACCCAGGCGTCTACCGCGCTCGCGCTCGCTGGCCTGTTCGGCGCCTGGCGACTGGCCCTCTGTTCTCTGACAACTGCCGCGCTTTCAATTGATGCCGCCATGGGTTCAAGCGCCCCCTTCCATGATGAGATCCATCAATTGCGCGGCCATCGCGGCCAGATCGACAGTGCGCGGCGGCTGCGCGAACTTCTTGCCGGTTCAGAAATTCGCGAAAGTCATCTGACCGGCGATGAGCGCGTTCAGGATCCTTATTGCCTGAGATGTGCCCCCCAAGTCATCGGCGCCTGCCTGGACCAGCTCCGCCAGGTCGCGACTACCCTGAAAATCGAGGCGAATGCCGCGACGGACAATCCGCTCGTCCTGTCTGATGGCGACATCGTTTCCGGCGGCAATTTCCACGCAGAGCCCGTGGCACTTGCTGCAGACCAAACGGCCATCGCCATAGCGGAAATCGGCAGCATCGCCCAGCGCCGAATTGCCATGCTGGTGGATCCCAGCCTCAGCTTTGGGCTTCCTGCATTTCTTGCGCTCGATCCCGGCCTCAAATCGGGCTTGATGATCGCGGAGGTTACATCGGCCGCCCTGATGAGCGAAAACAAGGCGCTGTCGAATCCTCGCTCCGTCGACTCCACGCCGACCTCCGCCAATCAGGAAGACCATGTGTCCATGGCCTGCCATGCGGCGCGCCGACTGCTTGAAATGAACGAAAATCTGGCGGGGATACTCGGCATCGAAGCGCTATGCGGCGCACAAGGCGTTGAGTTTCGCACGCCGCTTGCGACAAGCCCCAGCCTCCAGCATGCGATCCGAACAATCCGCAATCACGCAGCGCCGTTCGATGATGAGCGGATGATCAGCCCCGATATCGAGGCGATGAAGACGCTTGTCCTGTCTGGCGATGCGCTCTGCGACGTCCAGCAAGGCGTTACAGCGATAGAGATGACGCCATGATTCCGGTAACAATTGTTCAGGGTCAGGGGCCCGTCATTCTGGGCCAGCCGCATTCAGGGACCTATGTTCCCGAACCAATTTTCCAGGCCCTGAATGACACAGGTCGTCGGCTGCTCGACACCGACTGGCACATTCCGCGATTGTATGACGGCCTTCTGGCCGACGCCACAATCGTGCGTGCGAATTTCAGTCGCTATGTGATAGACGCCAATCGTCCGCCTGACGGTGCCTCTCTGTATCCCGGTCAGAACAGCACAGGTCTTGTGCCGACTTTCACGTTCGACGGCCAATCTATCTGGCAGACTGCGCCCACGGATGACGAGGTCGCAGACCGGATCAATGACTACCACCGTCCATACCACACTGCGCTCAGTGTGCAGATCGAAAGGATCAAGGCACTACATGGCTTCGCTGTATTGTATGACTGCCATTCAATTCGGTCGAAAATCCCGTTCCTGTTCGACGATCGCCTTCCGGATCTGAATGTCGGTGACAATAATGGCACCACTTGCGCGCCCGTCCTGACCCGGGCTGTCGCGGACATTTGCGCCAGCACGTCTCACTACACGCATGTTGTCAATGGCCGCTTCAAAGGGGGCTGGACCACGCGCCAGTATGGCAAGCCGGCAGAGGGGGTGCACGCCATTCAGATGGAGCTCGCGCAGCGCTGCTACCTCACCTCCGAAACACCTCCTTTCGACTATTCCACCCCCCGGGCCGACAAGTTTCGGTCCCTGCTTCAGTCAATCCTGATCACCGTCTCCACCACGGCTCAGGCATCGCTTTAATGGAGAATACCTTGGACATGACGCTGAAAAACCGACGCGATATTGCCAGCCCGACCGGGTCGGACCTGACTTGCCGGTCCTGGACCACTGAAGCGCCCTTCCGGATGCTACAGAACAATCTCGATCGTAACGTCGCAGAAAACCCGGACGAGCTTGTTGTATACGGAGGCATTGGCCGCGCAGCACGGACTTGGAAGGACTTCGATCAGATTCTGGAAACGCTCAAGACGCTACTGGAGGATGAGACCCTGCTCGTCCAGTCCGGAAAGCCGGTTGGAGTCTTCCGCACACATGGCGACGCGCCCAGGATTCTCATCGCCAACTCGAATCTCGTTCCAAAGTGGGCAAACTGGGAACACTTCAATGAGCTCGATAAGAAAGGGCTCATGATGTACGGTCAGATGACAGCGGGGTCATGGATATATATTGGCACGCAGGGCATCGTTCAGGGCACCTACGAGACATTCGTGGAAGCTGGCCGGCAACATTATGATGGGAACCTCAAAGGCCGCTGGATCCTGACGGGCGGCCTCGGCGGCATGGGCGGTGCCCAGCCACTAGCGGCCGTCATGGCGGGGGCTTGCTGTCTCGCAGTTGAATGTGATCCCGAGCACATAGATTTCCGGTTGCGCACCAAGTATCTTGACGAAAAGACGGATAGTCTGGATGAGGCCCTCGCGCTGATCGAAACATGGACCAAATCTGGTGAGGCCAAGTCCGTGGGCTTGTGCGGCAATGCAGCTGATATCTTTCCTGAACTCGTAAAGCGGGGCATCCGCCCGGACCTTGTCACAGACCAGACGTCCGCCCATGATCCGGTCAATGGCTACCTGCCTTCCGGATGGTCGCTGTCCGAGTGGAAACAAAAGCAGGTCACCGATCCAGAGGCAGTGAAGCAGGCTGCATGCATATCGATGAAGGTACAGGTTCAGGCGATG
Organism: Hyphomonas sp. UBA4494; assembly: GCF_002388935.1. Taxonomy (NCBI): domain Bacteria; kingdom Pseudomonadati; phylum Pseudomonadota; class Alphaproteobacteria; order Hyphomonadales; family Hyphomonadaceae; genus Hyphomonas; species Hyphomonas sp. UBA4494. The sequence goes on along the minus strand of NZ_DGNK01000012.1, from coordinate 32,500 downwards.
CTGGACTTCTGGCATCAGGGCGTGCCCACACTCGACTATGGCAACAACATCCGTCAGGTCGCCTTCGATGAAGGCCTCGAGAACGCGTTCGATTTTCCCGGATTTGTCCCGGCTTATATCCGACCGCTCTTTTGCAGGGGGGTCGGTCCGTTCCGCTGGGTTGCCCTGTCAGGCGACCCGGAGGACATCTACAAGACAGACCAGAAGGTCAAGGAACTGCTCCCTGACGACCACAACCTGCATCGATGGTTGGATATGGCTCGCGAACGCATCGCGTTTCAGGGTCTGCCTGCCCGCATCTGCTGGGTCGGCCTCGGCGACCGTGACCGCCTTGGTCTGGCCTTCAATGAAATGGTCGCCAATGGCGAACTGAAGGCCCCGGTGGTCATCGGCCGCGATCATCTCGACAGCGGGTCAGTGGCCAGCCCCAATCGCGAGACCGAGGCGATGCGCGACGGCTCAAGCGCCGTCTCTGACTGGCCGCTGCTCAATGCCCTTCTCAATACGGCATCCGGTGCGACCTGGGTCAGCCTGCATCATGGCGGCGGCGTCGGCATGGGCTATTCTCAACATGCTGGCATGGTCATCGTCGCGGACGGAACCGAAGATGCGGCCCGCCGGATTGGGCGAGTACTCTGGAACGACCCGGCAACCGGGGTTATGCGCCATGCAGATGCAGGGTATGACGACGCGATTGATTGCGCCCGTGAGAAACAGCTCAACCTGCCCGGCATTCTTGCGCGTTGATCGAAGCGAAGCACGCCTTCTCCCTCTACTACACCTAGCTCAGGACGGTCATTCGTGGGTAAAAATATCGCATTCAGAGTGCGCCAGTGGCACAAATGGCTGTCGCTCATCATCGGCGCGCAAGTCATGCTTTGGCTCGCGACAGGCGTTTACATGGTGGTGATAAATCTTGATTTCATTCATGGTGACCACCTCGTTCAGAACATGGCTGCGACGCTTGGCGCAGATTATGAGCCAAGCGTCACATTCCAAGACGTGGTCGATGACTATCCGGACGCCAGCGAAATTGTCCTCGCGAGCTGGATTGGGCAACCCGTTTTCCGGGTGAGATCTCCGGCCGGATCACATCTTGTGGATGCGGAAACCGGTCGCCAAATTTCTCCGCTCACGCAAGACGATGCAATCGCTGTCGCGCGATACCACTATACCCGGACGGCCGACATAGCCTCGGCCAGGCTATTGGTGGATGCGGAAGAGGCGCCGACAGAAATCCAGTCCCGGCCACTTCCTTTATGGCGCGTGGATTTCGAAGATGCCGGATCAACCGCCTTCTATGTCTCACCGGATGACGGGTCGCTGATTACCAGACGCCACACATACTGGCGTATCTTCGATTTCGCCTGGATGCTGCACATCATGGACTATGAAGAACGCGCAGACGTGAACAATACCCTTCTACGGATTTCGGCTGGCCTTGGCCTTGTGCTCTCGGTCCTTGGAATGTGGTTGCTCTTTTTCAGCTTCAGGCGCCGCCGGGGGTCCCTGTCATGATGGCGATCATTCGACAGGGCCATAAATGGATCGCATTGATCCTGGGCATTCAGCTTGCTCTCTGGATGCTGAGCGGCCTCGGCATGGCCATTCTTCCTCACAGCAAGGTTGTTGGCCACCATCACAAGGCCGCACCCGCAGCCCCCACCCCGCTCAGCGAGCTTGCCGGTGCCGAGATCGGCCAGCCTGATGCCTTGGGCCGCGGCGATATCCGCGAGATCCGTCTCAAAAACCTCAATGGGCGCGCGGTCTTCGAAACGGTCACGCCGGACGGTTCAACACTTGGCGAAGCGGTGACCGGTAACACAATCATTGTGAGCGAAGCGCTCGCTGGCGACATCGCTCTCAAGGATTATTCCGGCCCGGGCGAGATCAGTCGGACCCGTCTTCTCACCGAGTCCACGCTGGAAATTCGCGACCACGCCCCACCCGCCTGGCGGATCGACTTCTCCGACCCCGAGCAGACGAGCCTTTATGTTTCGGCTTCGAATGGCGAGATTCTCGAGAGGCGGAACAATTATTGGAGAACGTTCGACGTCTTCTGGATGGTCCACATCATGGACTATGTCAGCCGATCCAGCTTCAATCACCCGCTCATCATCCTGACCGCGCTCGTTGTGCTTTGGCTCGGCTTCAGCGGGATTGCTCTCTGGTGGGACAGTTTCAGACGGAATGACTTCAATGTCATCGGCAGATGGCGCTTACGGAAGCACACCTTCGCCCTGGCCCTCTCTGACAGTGAAGGCGGCACGATCCGGACCGTCGACGCCCGACCCATGCAGTCACTCTTCACAGCGATGGGCACTGAAGGTTACCCGCTTCCTTCCACTTGCGGCGGCGGTGGCACATGCGGCCTCTGCCGGGTAAGGATTGGCCCGGCTCTCCCGATCTTCCCGGCTGACCGCCGGCAAATACCGGACGCCGAGCTGGAGGAAGGATACCGGCTGGCATGCCAGCACCAGATCACCTCCCCTCTTTCGGTGACGCTACCGCATGGCCTGCTGGACGCAACTGACATCAAAGCAGTCGTCGTCTCTTCCACCTTCATCACGCCGGACATGTACGAGTTGTGCCTGTCGCTTCCCACGCCGCTCGACTTCCGGGCCGGTAGCTACGTTCAAGTCGAAATTCCGCCCTTTACATCCTGTCTCGATGAGCTGGACCTGCCTGATCAGGTGAAGGCGCAGTGGGAAAGGTCGGGCGCCGCAAAGACGTTCGGCACCAATGTCCCGGTCTTCCGGACTTATTCCCTCGCAAACGCCCCGGGCGAGTTTGGGAACAAGGTCATGTTGAGCATTCGCCTCGCGCTCCCCAAAATCGGTATGATGGACGTCCCGGTGGGAGTCGGATCTGCATTCCTGCTGACGCGGAAGAGCGGTGATACGTTGCATCTGCGTGGGCCGTTTGGGGATTTTCATATCAATGAGGATGCCGATGAAATCATCTTCATTGGAGGCGGCGCGGGGATCGCGCCGATCCGATCCATGATCCTCGATCAGCTCAAGGTAAAACGCACATCTTCGCGGATATCGTTCTGGTATGGGGCCAGAACACAGGAACACATAGCCTATCAGGAAGATTTGGAAGAGCTTGTGGCAGCATATCCAAATTTCTCCTGGCATGTGGCCCTGTCAGACGCACCGGAAACGGATACCTGGTCTGGTCCGCGCGGCTTGATCCATGAATTGGTTCGCGATCAGTGTATCACCTCACATCCCGATCTCGACGCGTGTAGTTTTTATATATGCGGTCCTCCACCCATGCTGGCGGCGGTTCTATCTTTGTTAAAATCTCTGAACGTGCCGGACAGCCGCATTGCGTTCGATGATTTCGGAAATTGACCCGGTGCAGACGATCTGGAGATGGGCGAAGCACAACCTATTCCGTGAACTGATCCCTGTAAAAAGCTGTCTACTTAAGGCTATACTTTCCTTTCAGGTCGGCTTTGGCCACTGAGTATGGATATCGTCGATCACGAAAGTATGGACGGGTTCGCCGGGCTGATGACCGTCGCGTATGTGCGGATGGTCGGCAGGAAGGTCTGGATGCGCGTGAACGATTTGCGTAACATCGCGCCTTGGCCAGACGCGCGCCGCAATTACCAGGCCCGCGAGGGAAAGGGCGCAGAGACCGGCGAAGGCTGCTGACTGGCCAAGCGACGCACCTAGCCAGCCTGCCAGGGGATAGGCAATTAGCCAGCACGCATGGCTGAGCGCGAATTGCGCCGCGAAAATTGTGGTGCGGTTGTCGGCATGAGATGAGCGCCTGAGCAGTCGACCGGCAGGAGTCACACACAAGGAATAGGCCGCCCCCAGACAGAACCAGCCGCCAAGAATGATCGGCCATTGAATTCCCATCAAGAGGGTCAGCGCGGCAAGTGCGGCCAGAAGGCCTGTCAGAAAGGCCGAGGCGGCCAGCAACGCCGTCCGGTCGCTTAGCTTTCTAAGAATACTGGAGACTGACAGCGCAATGAGCATCGAGCCCAGGCCATACGCGCCCAGCGTAATCGCATAGGCGGCCTGGGAAAGCGCCAGTTCCTCGCGAATGATGACGACGGTGTTGACGGTGACCATAGATCCAGCCGCCGCGGCCGAGAGGGTGACCGCCAGCAATCCGACAAGGCGAGGCGTCTTCAGATACATGACCATGCCTTGACTGGTGCGAGCCCAGACCCCGCCGCTATGGAATTTTGCAGCGCGGCTGATGGCCAGTCCCGACCTTAGTACAAGGATCGCCGAGCCGACGAAACCAATTGCTGTTCCTGCAAACAGACCGTTGAACGAGATCACCGTGAGGAGCGCGGCGGCGATCAGGGGACTGGTGAGGCTCTCCATGTCGTACGCAAGACGGGAGAGCGAGAGCGCTTTCGTATAATCTTCCTCATCAGGCAGGATATCGGGGATCGAGGCCTGGAAAGTCGGCGTGAAGGCCGCTGAGGCCGATTGCAGGACGAAGATTAATCCATAAATCTGCCAGACCTCCGTGACGAATGGGAGGAACAGCGCAACGCCAGCCCGTACGATATCCAGTGCCACGAGAAACGTCTTGCGGGGGAGCCGGGACGAGAAGGCCCCCACGACTGGAGCGATCGCGATATAGGCCACCATCTTGATCGCAAGCGCGATGCCGAGCACCTGCCCGGCCTCGTTTCCTGCAAGCTCGAAAGCGAGCAAGCCGAGCGCGACCGTGAGTAGCCCGGTGCCAATCAGGGCAACCAGCTGCGCAAGGAAAAGATGCCGATAGGTACGATCAGTGAGAATACCCAGCATGAAAGTGTGCCTGAAGGGCCCTTCCTATTCCGCTGGCACCGGCTCGTCCGCCAGCAACGGTTCACGTCGTGAGCTTTTCTCTCCCCCATGAACAATTCGGTAGAGCGCTGGCAGAACGAGCAAGGTGAGAAGCGTCGAGGAGAAAATTCCGCCGATCACCACTGTCGCAAGAGGTCGTTGAACCTCGCTGCCGAGCCCGACATTGAACGCCATCGGAATAAAGCCCAGACTGGCAACGAGCGCGGTCATGAGCACCGGCCTCAACCGTTGCAAAGCCCCTTCATAGATCGCCTCGCCCAAGGCCTCTCCCCGTTCGCGGCGCTGGCGAATGAAACTGAGCATTACCACACCATTGAGCACGGCGACGCCGGAGAGGGCGATAAATCCAACGCCCGCGGATATCGAGAATGGCATGTCGCGCAAGGCGAGCGCTGCCACGCCTCCCGTCAGTGCGAGAGGGACTCCCGAGAAGACGATCGCGGCATCCCGCAGGGTGCCGAACAGCATCAGCAACAGACCGAAAATCATCAGCAGCGCGATGGGCACCACAACCGACAGGCGCTGACTGGCAGAGACAAGCTGTTCATACGTTCCGCCATATTCGATCCAGTAGCCGGCTGGGAGGTCAGCGCCGTCCGATACGCGATCCTGCAGTTCGGTGATAAATGAGCCAAGATCCCGACCTCTCACATTTGAGGTGACAACAAGCTTGCGCTTGCCGTTCTCGCGACTGACCTGATTGGGGCCCGGGGCGATGTCGACGCTCGCTACTTCAGACAGAGGCACGAACATAACGCCATCGCCGGACCGTCTGCCTTCCGGCAGAGGGACAGGCAGACGCTGGATCGCCACAACATCCGTACGCAAATATTCCGGGAATCTGACAACGATATCGAAGCGGCGGTCGCCTTCGAAAAAACGTCCGGCGACTTGCCCCCCCAGCGCCGTTGCCGCAACCGCCTGGATGTCACCGACATTCAACCCGTATCTTGCAAGCGCATCCCTGTCAGGGCGAATTGACAAGATAGGCAGGCCCGTAACCTGTTCGCGCTGCACATCGGCAGAGCCAGCCGTGCCGGTTACGATCTCCTGAATCCGATCGGCTGTCGCTTCCAGTGTTTCCAGATCATCGCCATAGATTTTCACGGCGACATCTGCGCGGACCCCTGAAATCAGCTCATTGAACCGCATTTCAATCGGCTGGGTCAGCTCATACTTGCTGCCAGGTATCTGTTCGACCACTGCCTGTAGCTCGGAGACAAGTTGCGATTTTGGCTTTCTGGGGTCCGGCCATTCCTTACGTGGTTTCATGATCACGAATGTGTCTGCCACACTCGGAGGCACCGGATCGGTCGCAATTTCAGGCGTGCCGATCTTGGCAAAAACGCGTTCGACCTCCGGGACCTGCACGATCCTCGCTTCGAGCATTTCCTGCATTTCAATCGCCTGAGTCAGGCTTGTGCCTGGAATGCGCAAAGCGTGGAGGGCAATATCGCCTTCATCAAGGTTTGGAATAAACTCCGAACCTAGCTTGGTTGCCCCCCAGCCACCGATGCCGACGAGCGCAACGGCTCCGATCACAATAGCGTATCGAACACGTAGCGCGAAGCTAAGAGCCGGCCGGTAAAGCCACTTTGCCCCCCTCATCAGGCGGCTTTCCTTCTCCGTGACTTTGCCGCGGACAATAAGTGCGACGGCAGCTGGCACGAAAGTCAGCGAGAGGATCAGGGCCGAGGTGAGCGCCAGAACCACAGTGAAGGCCATCGGGTGGAACATCTTCCCTTCGATCCCCGTCAGGGCAAAGATTGGAAAATACACCACCGTGATGATGATCACGCCGAATATCGATGGTTTGATCACTTCACTGGACGCTTCGGCTGCCAGGGAAAATCGCTCTTCGCGGGTCAGCAAGCGACCGAGGCTCCCCTGCTTCTCCGCAAATCGCCGGAGGCAATTTTCGACAATGATAACAGCGCCATCAACGATCAGGCCGAAATCGAGCGCGCCGAGGCTCATCAGATTGCCCGACACATTGTTCTCGACCATCCCCGTGATAGTCATCAGCATCGCCACGGGAATGACCGCCGCCGTTATGAGTGCTGCCCGTATATTTCCGAGCAGGAGAAACAGGACGAGAATAACCAGTAACGCACCCTCAGCCAGATTCTTCTCGACGGTTGCGATCGTCGCATCGACCAGGGTCGTGCGATTATAGACCGGCGTGATCTGGACGCCATCAGGCAGACCAGGCCGGATTTCGTCCACCCGCTCGTCAACTGCGACTGATACTGTGCGGCTGTTTTCGCCGACCAGCATGAAGGCGGTACCAAGAATAACTTCCTCACCGTTCTGGGTTGCAGCGCCAGTCCGGAGTTCTTCACCGATGGTTATTTCTGCGACATCTGACAACCGGATCCCGAAGGCGCCGGTGTCTTTCACGGTGATGTTGCGAAGATCGTCAAGCGAATTCGCCTGACCGGGAACCCGGATCAGGTTCTGCTCACCATGACGTTCAATATAGCCTGCGCCGGTATTCGCATTATTCGCTTCCAAAGCGCCGATGATATCGTCTAGCGTCAGATCGAATCCGGCGAGGGCTGCCGGATCTGGCAGGATATGGATTTCCTTCTTGAACCCGCCGATCGTGTTGACTTCCGTCACGCCTTCGACCGTGCGCAGCTGAGGCAAGACCACCCAGTCATTGAGAGTGCGCAAATCCATCGCCGTGTACCGTGCGCCATCTTCAGTGATTGCGCCCGGCTCAGCCGAAAGGATGTACATGTAAATTTCGCCCAGCCCCGTTGCGATAGGACCGAGTTCAGGCGACACGCCTTCCGGAAGTGTGGCTCGAACCGACTGGATTCTTTCTGAAACCAGTTGTCTGGCGCGGTAGATGTCGGTGCCATCATCGAAGATCACCGTCACTTGACTCAATCCGTAGCGGGAAACCGACCGTGTATAGTCAAGATCAGGAAGACCCGAAATGGCGGTCTCTACCGGGAACGTGATGCGTTGCTCGGTTTCCAGAGGCGAATAGCCGGGGGCTTCCGTGTTGATCTGCACCTGGACATTTGTGATGTCAGGAACGGCATCGATCGGAAGCCGGTTGAAATTGTAGATACCGAGTGCGGCAAGTCCGAATACAACAGCAAGGACCAACCAGCGCTGGCTGATCGAGAATCGAATGATGCTCTCAAGCATGGCTGTCTCCTAATGGTCGTGGCTGGCGCCGGACTTTTCAATGTCGGCTTTGATGAGGAAGGAATTGGCGCTGACATATTCAGTGCCGGGATCTAACCCGCCAAGGACTTCGACAAATTCACCATCGCTCTCTCCCAGGTCGAGCATCCGGACCTCGTAGGTCTCGCCCACTTTTGCGTAGACCACGGTGAAGTCACGAAAGCTCTGCAGCCCGGATTCTCTCACGGCGAGCGGCACCTCAGACTCTCCGGTCACAACGCTCGCCATGACCCGCATGCCAGGGGTCATTGCCGCTTCGATCGGCACGGGGGCTACGGCGATACGAGTCTGCGTATTTTCGCCCGATATCGGCAGAAAGCGGGTGATCTCTGACGCAAACTCGAGGTCAGACCCAGCAACACCCATGCGGACGCTCTGACCTGTTTTCACCTTCCCTGCATCCTTAGGGAAGACGTGCAGACGCGCCTCCAACTGATTGAGGTCAGCGATCGTGAAGAGAGATTGATCGCCCGCGACATCGCCCGCGTTGGTGTTGCGTTCAAGGATTGTCCCCGATACCGGCGCGGTGACCGAATAACTCTGAAGACTGGAGGAGCTTTCGACGCGCGCCAGCGTCTGTCCCTTGCGAACCATATCATTCACGCCGACGCTGACCGACTGGACTGGACCGGGGTAGCGGGCCCGAACCTCCGCGGTCGCAGATGGCGAGAGGGCCGTCACGCCCGAGAGAGGAATTATGTCCCTGATCACCGCAGCACCGGCAATTTCAGTCTCGACACCCATGGACACAGCTGTGTCGTCGGCAATCGTGGTGCGGCCCTCGAAGGATTCATAACTCCAAGAGTAAGACGTGCCCTGATGTTGGGCGTCGACGAAGACCTCGAATGAATGCGGTTCGGAAACGACACTGTCGCCTTTCAGATAATCCTGAACCGGAGAGAATTCGAAAATATCCTCCTCGTCTCCAAGTCGGTCGAGGCGAACTGTCAGCGAGACACGGGACGGATCAACAGGTTCACCTGCAAGGAAAGGATAAATTCGATACTCAGGCGGGACACCTGACTCAAAAATCGTCATTTCCAGCGCAAAATCCCCCTCTTCCAACAGACGTCCTCCATGAGGCCCTTCCGCAGTTTCAGATTCTCCGGCCCCAGTATGAATATTGTCGCCATCGCCTGGCGCTGAATTCTGGCTGCCGCAGCCGGTGAGGGTCATCAGCGCTGCAATTACTGCAGCGGCAACAGGATAAAGAATGCGAGGATTCATTGTGCGGTCTCCACGATGGACTGCCAGTCTTCCCGGCCCGTGACGCGGGAAAGAGCAGCTTCGTTCAGGATGAAGGTCTCGATATGGCCGAGACGCTGTTCACGCAGTTCAGCAAGTGTTCGCTGCGCATCGATGAATTCAAGGTACGAAAATGCGCCGCGGTCATACCCCTCTTGGGCCAGATCAAGCGCGCGGATCGCTTCAGGAAGTAAAACGTCGTCTATATCTCGTATGCTGGCCTGCGCATTTTGCGCCGCGCGCTGATAGTTAACTGCCTGACGCAGCAATTGCTGGCGCAGCACACGTTCGCGGACAGCGACGAGTTCTTGTTGAACCCGGTGTTTGGCAGCTTTGGCAGCTGACTGACTCTGCGCACCCAGAGGGATGGTGACACCGGCGATGACGCCAATGTCTTCTCGATATCCAAATTTCCGAACACCTGCACTCCAAGTCACATCTGGCACTGCTTCCGCCCTTCGAAGTTCTGTCTCAGCCGCAAGGCGGCGATCTTCCGCCTGCAGTTTTTCGAATTCAGGCGAGTACACACGTGGAATATCCAGCTGACCTGATTTCAAGCGGCGCTCAATGAATCCAGGCTCGATCGCAAAATCCTCCGCCCTGCCCCACATACTGGCAATGGTCATACGCCGCTGGGCGGCGAGGCGGTGGTATTGAAGCGCTTCTGCCTCAGCCCTAGCGAGGTCCGTCACTGCCCGCGCCTGCGCAAGAAGTGGGTCTCGGGCAGCTTCCACGCGGCGATCAACAATTTCCTTCAAAGACCGTGAAATCGCGACCCGCTTGCAGGCGAGATCGGCTCGGCGCTCCAGGAGGACAGCTTCAACATACAGCGTCTCAATCGCGTGAGCGATATCGTGCTCGATGATTTCCCGCTCAGTTTCTGCAACGGCTATCCCTGCGCGCGCCACCGCTTCGCGCGCCTCTCTTTTGCCACCGCGCTCCCACGTCCTTGAGAATCGCCCTGTCACTTCCAGATTGTCGATCTCGCCCGCCAGACCGATGCCTGGAAAATTTTCAGTTTCGAGACTGATCGTATCCATTGGGCGAAGTGCAGCAATCGTCCGTTCCGTGCGGGCCAGGGCCACACCCTTGTCCGCCAGGATGGGTCGCAGGTCGGCGTCAAGTGCAGCCCGCATGGCTTGAGAGGACGTCACAATTTCGAGATCTTCGCCTGCTTCACAAACGGATGTCTGCGCGCTGACCGGCAGAACTGGCAACGCCATGATCAAGGCGCAGCCTATAATTTTTAGTGCCATGAAACTTACTCCAGGCTGAACAAGCAAACATTGGACGCCCGCATGGCGTAACAATGTACGATATTATGTTCAGGCTGAAATTCGTTCGGGATCCGGATCTTTCAGACGGATGGGTCCGCGATAGGATGGCGGACCGGATACAAGCCTTACAAAAGGCACAACTGACTTGACGAGACCAGTCGGTGAAGAAATGCCAAGCGCAACAAAATGAAGTTCCGCAGGGTGATCCTCATGATCAAGCTCGTGCGAGTGCTCATCGTCCAGATCGGACAGAGTGTCATAACCGAGGCCCTGCTCATCAAGATGATGATCGATTGGCATCACATGATGCAGCTCTTCAGCATGCGCACGCGTATGCGCCGCCCCTGACAGGAATGGTGATATGGCGAAAATCGCACAGAGAAGAGCTACCAGACGGTGCATGGTCACGATCCAAAGCTCAATTTAGTCTATATGTAAAGACAGCAATTTCCCTCAGGCTTGGACATAATGAAGCGGTAATCTATTGAATGGCTGAGACTCTTGAAGGTTATTTGCTCGACGAGGCCTTCAACGGACCGCGCGGTTAAGATGATACACTGACTGCGCATCAGCCCCTTTCGAATGCCCGGCCATTCTACTCTAGATGATTGCTAGCAGGCTCAAGATGGTCACTCGTACCGCTCAAAGGTCGAGGCAGCCCTAACTGCGCTGACGAGACCCCTTCCTACAAAATAGTGACTGGCCCGGCTCGTCTCATATTCGGCCGTCGCAGCAGGATCCGCAGACAGCGCATTGCAAAGACCAGCAATCCGGCTTGCGAGCGGGAGTTGTTCAACAGCGGACCTGTGGCCGACCTGTCTGCGGTCTCGGACAAATGTATCAGACATTTGCTGTATACGGATGTTTCCTGGGGTTCATAGCCGAGGACCTCGCAGAATTTCGCGGCGGGGCCATTGCCGTCCCGGACCATGATGATCAATGTGAAGGCCCAGATGGTGCCGGTGATCGACAAGGCAGCGGCCGGTCCGGACTACCGCATCTTCGCAGGCGATGCAGAACTCGGCGCGGCCTGGCGCGAGGAAAGCAAGGATGGCGAGACGCGTGATCCAGCCGGATCGTGTCGGAGGTCAAAGCTGCGCCTTCCGAGGGCCTGTATCCGGTATTGATCACGCCGAGCAGCAAGGCTCTGGCTTCCTCATTCAGGCCGTCCAGCGCATGCTGGGCCAGCAATTTCTCACGAATCCATTTTGTACTGAATGGTGGACGAGTCCGCTTCTCACCTTCCCGGAAGGACAATTCCCCGAGCGGCAACGTAATCCCGAGCCGCTTCATCCTGTTCACCGTTTTCAGGATATCACCGAGATGGATCAAATCCTTGTTTGCGGTAATGGGCGTAACCTCGCCTGCCTCGATCCGTTCGAGCCAGTGCTGCCTGAAATCCAGCATGTCATCGCGTGTGATGGCTGCAATCGGCTTGTTGCCGATCACGGACACGAAATTGCGCACTGCCTTGATACGGGGATTTCGCCAGCGCCTGATCTGGTCCTCACTCTTACCGATTACCTTTTCCCGGGCCAGGGACCAGTAAAGGTCGAGCACTGCTTCAAGCCTCGGCTCCGGCTTCTCGACACCTCCCAGCAAAGAGGCAGCCTCGACCGCATCCGGCACGTCGCCCCCACCTTGTATGGCTTCGATACGCTCAACCAGTTCTTTTAGCGGCAATTGCGAAACCCTGTCCGCCTGCAGATAGCGATATCCCCGCAGGCTGGCGAGTTCCAGAACAGCGGCATAGCGTTCGTCAGCATCGCTGGACCTGCCTGCCAGACGCGCCTCCCACGCCTCGATAAGCTGTTCCCAGGCATGGATTGCCTTGCTCTGCGCAAGGCTTTCGGAATCTGTATGCAGGCTGATCCAGACGGTGCGTCTTGTCTCAACGCCATGATACCGGCGGGGAACACGCCGACGCAGCTGGTAGGTCTTCCCACGCTTGAAAATGGGCATGTTCGAATCCCTTTTGTGCAGCAAAATGTGCAGCAAATCAAGATTCCAGGAGCGCGGATATTCCGAAATACCGAATAGTTTCAGTATATTCAGGGATGTATCAGGATGTTGAGGGAGGCGGGGTGGCGGAGAGGAAGGGATTCGAACCCTCGATACGCGTTAACGTATACGCCCTTAGCAGGGGCGCGCCTTCAGCCACTCGGCCACCTCTCCAGCGCGGAATATGGGGTCTAGAGAAACCCCATCCTGATCGCAAGCCCCTGAATTCGGTGGAGCCGTCAAAATCTCCACGAAAGCACGGCCAAACTCAATTGCACGCACAACTGCTACATATGTGGCGTTACGTATGGTCGGCCCATCCCTCTGTGCTAATCTCCCCTCTAATTCTTGCCAGAGACCCCGATAATGATGACCGACTATTTCAAACCCGTCCCGTTCGACCTGTTCAAATCCGATAAAAAAGCGTTCGGAGATGCGCTCTGCCGCTCCTTTCGAGAGACAGGGTTCGCAGTGGTGTCCGGCCATACAGTCGATCAGGGCGTGATTGACCGCAATCTGGATGCGACCAAGGCTTTCTTTGCTCTGCCGGACGCGGAAAAGCTGAAATATGACGGACGCCAAGGGGGTGGCCAGCGCGGCTATACGGCCTTTGGGACGGAAAACGCCAAGGGCAACGCTCATGCCGATCTCAAGGAATTTTGGCATACCGGCCGCGCCCTGCCGGAGGACAGCCCCTATCGCGCGACGATGGCCGACACACCCAGCGTTCCGGAAGTACCCGCCTTTGACGAAGCCACAACCGCACTTTTTGATGCACTGGATGAAATGGGCCGGGAAATTCTGGAAGGTGTCGCCTTGCATCTTGGGCTCGCCGAGGATTGGTTCGACGACAAGGTCAATTTCGGCAACTCGATCCTGCGTCTGCTCCACTACCCCCCGCAGCAAACTCCTCCACCCGCAGACACGGTCCGCGCCGGCGCGCATGAGGATATTAATGTCATCACGCTGTTGCTGGGTGCTGAGGAGGCCGGCCTCCAGGTCTTGCACAGTTCAGGCGAATGGCTGGACGTTAATCCGCCCGCTGGCGCGCTGGTCATCAATTGCGGAGACATGCTACAGCGCCTGACGGGCGGTGTACTGCCGTCCACAACGCACCGCGTGCTTAACCCATCTGCCGAGCGCGCAAAATTCCCGCGTTACTCGACGCCCTTCTTTCTGCATTTCAATCAGGATTACCTGATCGAAGCGCTACCTGGCTGTGTCGCTGAAGGCGGCAAAGCCGAAGCCCCGATCACGGCTCAGGAGTATCTCATGGAACGGCTCCGCGAGATCGGCCTCGTAAAGGCCTGACGTAGACCTAATGCCCCGCTGCACTAAACGGTCACAGACATCGAACACTTTTCTGGACGGGAAAATGTTAACGTTGACATAAATAGCCACTCCCCCAATGATTGCGCTAACGAAACGCGATCGACGCGACACTTATGGGGAGGGAAATATGACCGATGCTTACACGGGGATGAAGCGCCGTCTTGCGATTGGCGCCGTGGCGACCACCTTGTTGGCGACCGCTTGCGCCACGCCTGTGCAAGCGCCTACCGCACCCGCTGACACCGTCGTTTCTGACATTTCCGAGGCCAGAGCCTGCACGCCGAATGTGAGTCTGACGGGTGCATCACAGCGCGTGCGTTCGTTGGTGGCTCAGATGACCATTGATGAAAAACTCGGTCAATTAAACCAGGCCGCAGGTGGCCGCAGCAAGTCGCTGAATTCAAAGCTCACCCCTGAAGAACTCGGCAAAGTCCGAAATGGCGAGATCGGTTCCTATCTTCATGTTGCGGGCGCTGAGCCGCTGGGTGAACTCCAAAAGGTCGCCATTGAAGAAAGCCGTCTGGGCATCCCGCTCCTCTTTGCGATGGACGTAGTACACGGCTACCGCACGATTTTTCCGGTACCACTGGCCATGGCGGCATCATGGGATCCAGACGTCTGGCGGGAAGCCACCGCCGTCTCTGCTGACGAGGCATCGTCGGCAGGCCTTCACTGGACGTTCGCCCCGATGGTCGACATTGCGCGTGACCCGCGCTGGGGCAGAATTGTCGAGAGTGCTGGTGCAGACCCATATCTGGGGTCTCGTATGGCAGTCGCGCAGGTCGAGGGCTATCAGGGCGAAAGCCTGGCAACCCCAAACACCATTCTCGCTGCGACGAAACACTTCGGCGCATATGGTGCCCCAACTGGCGGCCGCGACTATGGGTCTGCTGACATCAGCGATCAAAGCCTGTTCGAAACCTATCTGCCTCCCTTCTACGCCGCCACGAAGGCTGGCACCGGCTCCATGATGACGGCGTTCAATGATGTCGCCGGGGTTCCGTCCACAGCCAATGAATATCTCATCGATGATGTATTGCGGGGCGAGTGGGGCTTTGACGGCATGATCGTGTCCGACTGGAATGCAGTCGCTGAATTGATGAATCACGGCGTGGCCGAATCTGAAGAACAGGCGGGAGTGCTTGCCCTGCGCGCGGGCGTCGACATGGACATGACCAGCATGGTCCTGCCAACCAGGATCAAGACCGCTGTGCAGTCAAATGAATGCCTGACACATGATCTCGACGCGGCAGTTGCCCGTATACTGACGACAAAAGAGCGATTGGGCCTGTTTGACGAACCGTTGGCCTATCACGATGCAGAACGGGAAAAGACAACTCTGCTGAGCCATGAATTCCGACGCACAGCACGCGAAGCCGCGGTGAAATCAACGGTGCTCTTGAAGAATGAAAACCAGGTTCTGCCACTCTCCAAATCCCCTAAGAAAATCGCCGTTATCGGTGCCTTGGCGGAAGACAAGCTGACTCAGCTCGGCTCTTGGCGTGCACAAGGCAAGGTCGAGGATGTCGTCTCATTGCTTGAGGGCCTGCAGCAAAACGCTCCTGACGGCACCACCATTACATATGCAGCCGGCGCGCATCCTTCAAATGACGCGGATTCTTCTATTGAGGCTGCTGTGGAGATTGCGTCGGCCGCCGATCATATTCTCTTGGTGATCGGGGAGGATTTCGACCTGTCCGGGGAAGCGCGCAGCCGCTCAGATATTGCCCTTCCCCAGAACCAGTCCGCCCTCGCCGCGGCGATGTTTGAGATCGGCAAACCCGTTACGATCATATTGGTGACGGGACGGCCGCTCGCAATGGAACAGGAAGTTGGAGCCGCTGATGCCGTGCTCAACACATGGATGCTGGGCATTGAAGCCGGAAACGCGCTGTCTGACGTGATATGGGGTGATGTCTCCCCTGCGGGTCGCCTACCTATCGAATTTCCGCGACGCACCGGTGCGGTGCCGCACACCTATTCCGAATATCCCGGTGGGCGCCCCGCTGACCCGGACCTGTCGAAAGACACGAACCGGTTCATCGATATTCCGATCACGCCGCTTTTCCCCTTCGGTCATGGACTGACCTATTCCAGCTTCGAATATGGTGACCTGATCGCAACAACCGATGCAGATGAATTCACCTTGAGCATCAAGGTCACAAATTCCGGAGACGTCGATTCTGATGAGGTGATTCAGCTGTATATGCGTGATCCGCTCGCCACGATTGCCCGACCGAAACGAGAACTGCGCGGATTCAAACGAGTCCATATCCCTACTGGTGAATCCCGCACAGTGAGCTTCACCCTGACCCCCGACCAGATGGCGTACTACACGGCACGGGACGGGTGGATCGTAGAACCCGGTAAGATCGAATTCATGGTGGGTGCATCCGCTGACGACATTCGGGCGCGCGCGGAGGTCATCATTGATCAGGCTTACCACACGAACGTTCCAGCCAGCGCAATTGCCACAAGGACACATGTAGAATGAAACAAACGCGACGTGGCTTCATGGGGTCTGCCGCCGCAGCCACCCTGATTTCGGCTTGCGCCACCACTCCGATCGGAAAGGCGTCCAATCCCGATCTCGAGATCTTCGATGCGGAAGCCCATTCTCTGTTGGATATTTCCGCAAGACTGGAGGTTTTGGCCTCCGGTTACACATGGAGTGAAGGGCCGGTCTGGGATCGCGCACGCAACAGCCTGTATTTTACCGATGTACCGGAGAACATTGCCTGGAAATGGTCAGAAGCCAGCGGCGCGACGGAATTCCTGGCCCCTTCGGGCGTTGCAAGTGAGCAGGCGACGGGTTTCCGCGAACCGGGCGCCAACGGATTGGCTATCTCTCACGATGGCTCACTTCTCATCTGCAACCATGGTCGTCGCGCGGTCGAAAGAATGGACTTCGAAACCGGGCATCGTGAGATCATCGCCGCCACGTTCAATGGCAAGAAGTTCAACAGCCCAAACGATGTTGTCGAAGCGCCTGACGGAAGCCTGTTCTTCACCGATCCGCCCTATGGGCTGGAGGGCATGAACGACTCTCCCCTGAAGGAGCAAGATGCCAACGGCGTGTACCGTCTGTCACAAGATGGAAAAATCACCCGGCTTATCGATACAATGACTTTCCCGAATGGTATCGTACTGTCACCAGACAGCCAGACGCTTTATGTCAGTCAATCGGATCCCGACCAGCCCGTCATCCTGCGCATGGCACCTGATGGCTCTTCCAGTTCGGTGCTTTTTGACGCGAAACCGTTCATGTCCGACACGACTCCGGGCCTGCCGGACGGGATGGCTGTGACGCGTTCGGGTCACATCTTTGCAACGGGCCCGGGCGGCGTGTTCCTTCTGGCCTCGGACGGCAAACCCCTTGCCCGGATCAACACCGGCAAGGCAACTGCCAATTGCTGCTTCGGCGACGCAGACGGCCGCACACTTTACATGACCGCACATGACACACTCATGCGCATCAGAACGACATCAATTGGCCTCGCATGGAGCTGACCGAAGCGCTCCTCGTCTACCGCCCCCTGCTGGCAACAGGGTTTGGCATTGCGGCGCTGCTTGCGCTGATATTGCGCGCACGGATGAATGCCTTCGCGGCCCTGCTACTGGTCAGCATATTCAGTGCCCTGGCCGCGGGCATGGCCCCAGAACAAGCCTTCGACACATTGGCAAAAGGCCTGGGCGGCACGCTGGGGTTCATTGCCACAGTCATCGGGCTTGGCGCGTTGTTCGGCGCGATCCTGCAGGCCTCTGGGGCGCTCGATGCCCTAGCTTCAAAACTCTCTACCTCATCCAGCTTCAAAACGAACCAATGGAAGATCGCCGGCGTTGGCTTGTTGGCGTCCACACCTGTCTTTTTCGATGTTGCCCTCATCATACTCGCACCCCTGATCCTCACCATGGCTCATGAGCGCCTGAAACCCGCCATGTCTCTAGGACTTCCGCTCATGGCAGGACTAGCGGTCGGCCACGCTTTCCTGCCGCCCACGCCGGGACCGATCGCCATCGCGGAGCTGATAGGCGCGGACCTCGGCTGGGTTATCCTCTTCGGCGCAATAACAGGCTGCGTCGCGCTGGCCGCATCCGGTCCGCTCTTCGCGGCGTTTTTGGAGCAGCGCAACCGCATGCCAATTGGCAATCCGGCCTTCGAACTGGACGAAACCAGCAATCATACAACCCGACCCATCCCACAGCCCGAACGGGCCATATTTCTGATTACGCTGCCACTCGTCCTGATTCTGTTGGGCACGCTTGCGGCAATCTTGCCGGACGGACCCATCAAATATGTGCTTGAAATCATCGGGCATCCATTTAGCGCGCTCCTGATTGCATGCGGCGCATCCTGGCTGCTGCTTTATCCAAAGACCGTCCAGAGCCGGAAATTGATGTCGGACGCGATGGCCCGCGCATTCGAGCCCACAGGCGCAGTCATCCTCGTCACTGGCGCGGGCGGCGCGTTCAAGCAGGTTCTTGTGGACACAGGCGCTGGCGAGCAGATCGCAAATGCCGCACTTGGTCTGGGGTTTGGTCCGCTTCTGGCGGGCTATGTACTCGCCGTCATCCTGAGGCTCGCCCAAGGCAGCTCCACGGTTGCCATGATAACGTCAGCCGGCCTGACCGCGCCCATTGTGGCGATGGCCGATCTCTCCGCCCCGCAGCTAGGTATTGTGGCCATCGCGATCGCCGCGGGCGCAACAACCGGCAGCCATGTGAATGATAGTGGCTTTTGGCTCGTTGGACGGATCTTCGGCATCACGCCAGGTGAGACACTGCGTACATGGACCGTCTCTACCACGCTGATCAGCGTGGTAGGATTTTTGATGTGCCTGATCCTGTACGCAGCACTCGCGTTGTTCTGATCAGATCAGGCCCGCAAGCGGCGAACTTGGATCCGCATACATCTTTTTTGGCATCCGCCCGGCCAGATAGGACTCTCGACCGGCGATCACCGCATGTTTCATGGCATTGGCCATCCGGATCGGATCCTTCGCGGCGGCAATGGCCGTATTCATCAGCACGCCATCACAGCCCAGTTCCATGGCAATCGCGGCGTCCGAGGCCGTTCCGACACCCGCATCGACAATCACCGGCACTCGTGTCTGTTCGACGATAAGCCGGATATTGACCGGATTCATGATTCCGAGGCCTGACCCAATCAAGCTGCCGAGCGGCATGATCGCGCAGCAACCTGCGTCTTCCAGCATCTTCGCGTAGACCGGATCATCGGAACAATAAACCATGACCTCAAACCCATCGGCGATCAGGGCTTTGGCTGCCTCAAGCGTCTCCGGCATGTTCGGATAGAGCGTCTTCTGGTCAGCCAGCACTTCCAGCTTCACCAAATTCCAGCCACCGGCCTCGCGCGCCAGGCGCAGCGTGCGAACGGCTTCATCCGCCGTGTAACATCCGGCTGTATTTGGCAGATAAGTAAATTCGTCCGGCTTCACAAAGTCTGTCAGTCGCTCTTCGTTCGGATTCGACAAGTTCACGCGCCGCAAAGCCACGGTGACGATCTCCGCGCCAGCAGCCCGCGCTGCATCCGCGTTCTGTTGATAAGTCTGATACTTGCCCGTGCCCACGATCAGGCGGGAATTATAGGATTTGCCGGCGATGATAAGGGGATCTGTCAAAATTCTAACCTGTCTGGTCTGCAAGAGCTGGATGGCGCAAATAGCTGAGATCGCAAGCGATCAGCCACCACCCACGAACTGAACCACTTCTATCTTGTCGCCGTCCTCAATCACAGTGCTGGCATGCTCTGACTTCGGCACGATTTCGAGATTTCGCTCAATCGCAATGCCGCGCTGATCCCTGCCGGACTCGCCTGCCAGTTGAAGCACAAACATGGCAAGCGTCAGGCCAGGTTCGACTTCGCGAGATACGCCATTGACTGTAATCAACATTCGGGTTTTCTCCGTTCACCAGCCCCCTTGCCTTGCCCGGCGTTACAGCGCAAGACGGAACACTATGACCAAGCCCGTATATGTCCTTGGAGGCCCAAACCTCAACCTTCTCGGCTCACGCGAGCCCGAGATTTACGGGCACGAGACCCTCGCTGACATCCATTCACGTCTCGAAGCGCTGGCAGATGGAACACCGCTGGAGCTTCGCCAGACGAATCATGAAGGCGAATTGGTGAGCTGGCTTCAGGAGGCATCTGAAAAGGGCGCCGCCATCATTCTGAATGCCGCAGCCTACACGCATACATCCATCGCTCTTCACGACGCGCTGAAAGCGTGCAAAATCCCTGTAATTGAAGTTCATTTGTCGAATCCTGCGGCGCGCGAAGCGTTCCGCCAGGTGAATTACGTATCCCCCGCTGTGAAGGCCACGATTGCAGGCCTTGGCGCCTATGGTTATGAGCTGGCGCTAATGGCGGCAAAGACCCTCACGGGCAAATAAGAGACCTGACATCCCATGAGCACAACGAAGAACAAGCTGGATACCGGACTTGTCCGGGAACTCGCAGCCATTCTGCGGGAAGCAGACCTTGGCGAAGTTGAAGTTGAACATGAAGGCCTACGCATCCGCGTCAGCAAACCTGCTGCGCCGGTTGTGCAGGCCGCTATGGCCGCGCCGGTCGCTGCACCGGCTGCCGCTGCTCCGTCAGCAGCTGCCCCTGTCGCCACCACAGACACTCCACCTCAGACATCTGACAACGCCATCAAGTCTCCGATGGTCGGCACGGTATACCTGTCGCCTGAACCCGGTGCGAAGCAATTCGTCGGCGTTGGCGACAAAGTGAAGAAGGGCGACACGATCTTGCTCGTTGAAGCCATGAAGACTTTCAATCCAGTCGAAGCCGACAAGGCCGGTACCGTCAAAGAAATCTACGTCACTGATGCCCAGCCAGTTGAATATGGCGAAGCTCTCATTCTGATCGAGTAATATGGCTGACCAACCCGTTATCAAGAAGGTTCTCATCGCAAACCGCGGCGAGATCGCGCTGAGGATTCACCGCGCCTGCAAGGAAATGGGACTGTCCACCGTGGTCGTCCATTCCGAAGCAGACAGCGACGCCATGGCTGTGCGCCTCGCGGACGAGAGTGTCTGCATCGGGCCTGCGCCATCGTCCGAAAGCTATCTGAAGAAGTCGCAGATCCTTGCCGCTGCCGAGATCACCGGCGCGGACGCGATCCATCCGGGATACGGCTTTCTGTCGGAGAACGCCCAATTCGCCGAAATGGTCGAAGCACATGGGCTAGCCTTCATTGGTCCTACGGCCGAGCATATCCGCATCATGGGCGACAAGATCGCTGCCAAGGCCGCAATGATAGAAGCGGGCGTGCCGTGCGTACCCGGTTCAGAAGGCGCTTTGTCGTCTATTGCCGAAGCCAAGAAGGCCGCCAAGAAAATCGGCTTTCCGGTCCTCGTAAAAGCATCTGCTGGCGGCGGCGGCCGAGGCATGAAGCTCGCCAAGACTGAAGCAGACCTCGAAAATGCCGTTCGCACTGCCAAGACCGAAGCCAAGGCCGCATTCGGTGATGATGCCGTATATCTTGAGAAATATCTTCAGGGTCCGCGTCACATCGAAGTCCAGATCATCGCTGACACGCATGGCAATGTAGCCCATCTCTGGGAGCGCGATTGTTCGCTGCAGCGACGTAACCAGAAAGTCTTCGAGGAAGCGCCCTCGCCTGCTCTGAATCAGGCCCAGCGTGAAGAGATCGGCGGCATCTGCGCCCGTGCGATGGAAAAACTTGGTTATCGCGGCGCCGGTACGGTCGAGTTCCTCTATGAAGACGGAAAATTCTACTTCATCGAAATGAACACGCGGCTCCAGGTCGAGCACCCTGTCACCGAAATGATCACGGGCATTGACCTGGTGCGCGAACAAATCCGCATCGCCGAAGGGAAGGAACTCTCATTTCGGCAGGAAGATGTCATGCTGGTCGGTCACGCCATCGAGTGCCGGATCAATGCCGAGCACCCAAAGACGTTCGTGCCTTCCCCGGGCCTGATCACAGACTTCCACGCACCCGGCGGACCTGATGTCAGACTCGATAGTGCGGCCTATTCGGGCTACCGCATTCCTCCTCACTACGACTCGCTGATCGGCAAATTGATCGTGCACGGGCGAACCCGCCGTGAGTGTATCATGCGCCTTCGCCGGGCCTTGCAGGAAATGGTCATCGGCGGGGTCTTCACGACGCTGGATCTGCACCGCGAACTCGTCGAGAATGAGGATGTACTCGAAGGTGAATACAATATTCACTGGCTCGAAAAGTTTCTTGAAAATCAAACTGATACAAAAAAGTGAGCATTTTTCACCTTTCGCGTTCCACAAGGATCGACAAAGGGTAGACATCACATAAGCCGCTGGTTCATATAATTCCATGTCACAGCGGTTTAGTTCATCCGATCTGCTTGCTTGCTATCGTCGTGGGATTTTCCCCATGGGCGATGCCCGAAATGACCCGAACTTGTTTCTGGTCGACCCTGATATGCGAGGGATCATTCCGCTTGGTGATTTCCACGTGCCCAAGCGCCTGCTCCGAAAGGTCAAGCAGGATCCGTTTCGCGTGACCATTGATCAGGCCTTTACGCGTGTCATGGAATTGTGCGCTGAGAGTGCAAAGGGGCGCGAAAGCACCTGGATCAACTCGCCCATTCTGAATCTGTACAGCTCGCTCCACCGCGAGGGCCACGCCCATTCCATCGAATGCTGGGACGGCGACAATTTGGTCGGCGGCCTTTATGGGGTGGCACTTGGCGGCGCCTTCTTTGGAGAAAGCATGTTCTCACGCGCGACGGACGCGTCAAAGATTGCGCTGGTCCATCTGGTGGCGCATCTTCTCGAAGACGGTTTCGTCTTGCTCGACGCGCAGTTCCATAATCCCCACTTGGAGCAATTCGGGCTTATCGAAATACCCCGTCAGGATTTCAAGAAACTCTTGAAAGACGCCCTCACTGTAGAGGCCAAATTCTATTCGAATTCCGCATCCTCTTCGGACGGACGTGGTGCGAGCTTCACAGGCTCCGGCGCAGCGCAGCGTATTACCCAGATATCATAGACAGGATGTTCAAGCGCGCTGAGTCCTGGCGATGAAGCATACATCCAGCCCGAAAAGAGTTCTGGATTATCTTCGCTGACGGTTTCGACATCCTCCGCATCGACAGCAGCTTCCATCGTCTCAACAGCCACAGGCTGGGTCGAGGCGATCTTGAGAAATGCTGCGCTTTCCGGCGCTTCCTCCGGCGGGGTCTGGTAACAGACCTGCAGTTCGACCTTCAGAGATCCGAAGACAACCGGCTCACCGACTTTCACGTCAATATCCGTGGAGCGGCCGGTAATCTTGTCGAGCGCGCGCAACGTGGCCGTATCCTTCTGGACGAAGGTGGCCGCGTGTCCGGCGCCCCCAACGAGGGCGGCCAATGCAAGTGCAGAGACCATCATACGCATTATTGGTAATCCTCATCCGGATATGCATCGTCTGCTGTGGCATCTGGGCGGGCCGCCGGGTCGGACGCACCATCACCACCGCTGCCTGAAGCAAAGGACGCAAACAGGGTCAGCAGGTCTACGCTGCCACGCGTATACTTGATCTCACCAGACCCATCCTGGGGGATATTGTCGAAGCTGCCGCCTGGTTCCAGAGCCACATAAGCTCCGCCGAGAAGACCGTCAGTCGACACCCGGGCATCCGTATCGTCCGGCAGGGCCCATTTTTCGTCCAGGCTGAGCGTTACAACCGCCTCAAACCGCTCCGGATCACCCACGATGCTTTTGACGATGCCAGCCTTCACACCGGCGATACGCACATCGGAACCGCGCGAAATGCCCGATACATTGTTGAAACGCGCCTCAAGCTCGTACTGATCGCCTTGCGACTGGGTTTCTCCACCGCGGTCGATCGCGAACCAGAGGAAGATACCAGCCACCGCGACCACGGCGGCGCCAATCAGGGTTTCGAAGAGTGATTCACGCATCGGGGTTCCATGCCTCATAGTCGCCTGATGCCTTCTGGCGTGCCATGTCAGTCGACAGGCTGCCCTTCGGCTTGGTGGCGTAAGGAGTGCCCGTCATATTGGGCTTGTGGTCCGTTTCCCATTCACGGCGCGTAAGCGGCGACTTGGTGGGCGGATCTTCGACAGTATGATGCAGCCAGCCATGCCAGTCCGCAGGCACCTTGGATGGCTCGGCCAGGCCCTTGTACATCACATAACGACGCTTGCGCCCTTCGAGAGACGGCTTGCGCTCCTCGAAATAGCGGTTGCCGTATTCGTCGGTCCCGACATAGCCAGAGCGCCGCTTGATATCAAAAGCCGCTCCGATCGTATTGCCGCTCCACCAGGTAAAAATCTGTTTCAGCATCGTGAGGATGTCCTGACCTGTCTTGTTGGCCGTAATATGGCGTTATCCGGGCAGTTAATCCATACGGCAGCCGCAGGCAATGCGACGCACGTTTTTATGATCTGACCGCTAATTTTGCTGCCGGAATGGTTGATACCCCTGAGCGGAACCGTCACGCTCGAATATGTGATTCGCTGGTGATTCGCGGGAGGGTTTAATGAAAACTGCAGAGATTGCGTCCATTGTGGAGGCCGCCGAGACCGACGGCCTGCTTTCTCCGGAGATGGAGTTCGGAACCGCCTTCCGCGCCGCGGGAAAACGGCGGCGGCCGATTACTGAAGAATCTCTGAGAAATGTTGCGTCCGCCTATGCGTCTGCTGGTTTGCTCGGCGCGTCCCAGATTGCCACCGCCGAAATGCTGGAACGTTTGGGCAATGCACCACGCAATGCAGAATTGGCGGAGGCCGTGGCATCAGGCCTACCGCAAGACATACTTGAAGAAGCGCTGCGTCAGCCAGACGGTTTTGCACGCACGGCGGAGGCCTTGAGAATCGCCGCTGCCAATAACCAGCCTCCCCCCGCAGCAGTCTTCAGCGCAGAATCGACCGATCCGGAATTCGACACTCTGCTATTAAGTGCCCTCAAAGAAGGCGCTGAAATCCTTCTTGCTCAGGATGACCTCGCTCCGGCACGTACCGCTTGTCGGTTGCTGGATGTCTCGCTGGCAGTCAGCCCCGATGGACTCGAAACAGATTTGTTGAGCTCTGTGGCGGAAGCAGCTGGCAAAAGCGTCGGAGACGGCCTGCTCCTGATACAGGGTCTCGGCGCAGCCGTGCTTTCGCTTGGCCTCTCCTATGATAGCGACGACGGACGTTCGGTAGCGGCTGCGATATGTGCCCTTGTAAAGGCCCATGCAGCCGGCTCATCGCTAGCGGCAGGCCATGCCAGCGTACTCGGTCTCGAGGCACGCAGAGCAACGTCCCGGAAATCCTGTACGGTTGCCATTCTGCCCATCACAGACCTCGCCGATTTGATGCCTGAATGCGAAAGCGAGGGCGCTGGGCCTGTGCGCACCGTACTGGCCTATTCCGATGACGGCCCGACCCTGGCGCGATGCGCTCGGCTGGCGATATCACGTACCGCGCCAGAATCTCTCCCAACAATATTGGACCGGGTGGCCAATTGTGGAGGTGAAGACCTGGAAGCCGCCCTTGGGGCAGACCGTTTGCGAGACCGCGGCTTCTCCGAAGCTGCCCTCGACCGGGTTACACGCGCGCTCAGCGACGGACTACCCCTGAACGCCGCCTTCTCCCGATGGGTATTGGGTGACGAGATCATCAGCGAAGATCTGAAACTGGCCCCAGAGAATTTCGATTCGGATGGTCTCGCACTTCTCTCCGCGATGGGGTTCTCCAGAAAAGATATTTCAAATGCTGAAGCTGCCGTTGACGGTACGGTCGAAGATGTTGCCACCCAGGCCTTTCGCCAATGCGGGCTGGACCTTTCTGTTGGTGCAGAAGCTGAACTGGCTTTCGCGATGGCGTGTTCCGAAGCGCTTGGCGGGCAGACGACTGTCCGGGTGAATGGGCGAGACGGTCTGGATTTGGCCGACA
The DNA here is from genome assembly GCF_002388935.1 of Hyphomonas sp. UBA4494. Taxonomy (NCBI): domain Bacteria; kingdom Pseudomonadati; phylum Pseudomonadota; class Alphaproteobacteria; order Hyphomonadales; family Hyphomonadaceae; genus Hyphomonas; species Hyphomonas sp. UBA4494. The sequence continues at coordinate 6,699 of NZ_DGNK01000012.1, read as the reverse complement.
AGGCTATCGAGGCAGGCCTGTCCGCCCTGTTGATCGGCATACGGGCATCGGCAAACGAAGAAGTGGCCGAGCGCATGGACCATATTCTCAGCCTCGCCGACGAGCTGGCGGCAGAGGCCGAGATTCCACACGAATCCCCTCAAAGTTCGGCTCTCACGGGTCACGGTCCAAATGCCCGTACCCGACTCCCTGATCGCCGAAAAGGCTATATCCAGAAGGCATCAGTCGGCGGTCACAAGGTCTACCTCCATACGGGCGAGTTTGATGATGGCGCGCTCGGGGAGATCTTCCTTGATATGCATAAAGAAGGCGCCGCTTTCCGGAGCCTGATGAACAATTTTGCGATCGCCACCTCTATCGGTCTGCAATACGGTGTGCCGCTGGAGGAATTCGTCGACGCCTTCGTGTTTACCCGGTTCGAGCCGGCTGGTGCCGTCACCGGCAATGATCGCATCACCAAAGCGACCTCCATTCTAGACTACATCTTCCGCGAACTCGCCGTGTCCTATCTCGGCCGGGACGACCTCGCCGAAGCCGATGTCACCCATGACGGCCTCGGTCGGGGCGCTGGGGACGGAACCCGCGAAACTGCAGAGTTTACGGAAGAAGCCGCCCAGTTGATCTCACGTGGTTTCTCACGCGGGCAATTGCCGGACAATATCGTCATCCTGGACAAGAAACGCGAAGAAAAGCTTTCCGGTGAGGAGGGCGACGATGAGACGTTGAACGCGCCAGCCTACCTCACCGACGCTTGCCCGAATTGTGGCAGCTTCACACTGTTCCAGATCAGCGAGGACGGGGATGCCGAGTGCGATACGTGTGGGCAGGAATTACAGGATACGAGCGAAGTTCCATCCTGATTACTTCAAGATGATCAATAGAAACCGGCGGTTCTTTCTCCGAATTTCGGTTAATCGCTGTTTTCCAAGGCATGGCGGAATTGCAACACTTCCCGTGTTTTAGGCAGTCCTTACTGTTTGTTCAGTTTGGGGTAACAAAATCAGGCGTTATCCATGTTCCATGATCCGCTTGGTACATGCACTTCTTACCGCATCCGCCATGTCCTTTGTCGCCTTGTCGGCACAGGCACAGAGCCAACCCGTGGCCTGGTCCCCTGGTTATGCAGGCGCCTGCGGGGAGTGTGACCTATCCGGCAAGAATTTGACTGGCTGGTCCCTCGCTGGCGGAAACTATTCCAGCGCGAACATGGAATACGCTTTCATGCGTGGTGTTCAGGCTGGCAATGCCAATTTTGAGAACGCTAATGCGACCAGCGCAGACATGCGGGGCGCCATTCTTACCTCTGCTCAATTCGCTGGAGCCATTCTGTCTGATGCACGTCTTCAGGGTATTCAAGCATCTGGAGCTGATTTTCGGAGCGCAAATGTTCGCGGCGCGAATCTTCAAACCGCCTTGCTTGTTGGAGCCAATTTTGCTTCGGCAGACCTGTCAGGCGCCAATCTCACCGGGTCCTGGCTAAACGAAACGATTCTGTCTGGCGCCGTCTTCAACGGCTCAAACATGACCGGTTCCCAACTGCGGAACGCGGCTGTGCATGGCGCCTCATTCAAGGACGTCCGCTTCATTGACGCCGACCTGTCCGGCCTGAAAGGCGCTGAAACCGCAGACTTCGAGGGCGCGTGCGTCTCGCTCAGTTCCACCCTTCCAGCGACCCTTACCCTGCCGCTCTGCGGCACAGCAGTCGCGCCTGCGGCCTTTGCCAGCAAATAGACTTGCAAACGCAAGTCAATGAAAAGGGCGGAGCGCTTGGCCCTCCGCCCTTTGTAATTTGGGATGCGGCGTAATGCTTACGACTTCATCTGCGGCGCAAGGCGAATGTGAAGCTCTTTGAGCTGCTTTTCGTCCACAGGGCTCGGGGCCTGCATCATCAGGTCACGCGCCTGCTGGTTCATCGGGAACAGCGTAACGTCGCGGATATTCTCGGCATCAGCGAGCAGCATGACGATCCGGTCTACGCCCGGCGCAATGCCACCATGTGGTGGCGCGCCGTAGCGGAATGCGTTCAGCATGCCGCCAAACTCCGCTTCCACAACGTCAGGGCCATAACCTGCCAGCTCGAACGCTTTCAGCATCAGTTCCGGGCTGTGGTTCCGGATCGCACCAGAGGACAGTTCCACACCGTTACAGACGATGTCGTACTGATAAGCCTTCAGGTCCAGTTGCTTCTCTTCAGTATCAGCAGCCAACAACGCATCCATTCCGCCTTGAGGCATGGAGAACGGGTTGTGGCTGAAATCGACCTTCTTGTTGTCTTCGTCATATTCGTACATCGGGAAGTCGACGATCCAGCAGAGGCGGAACACGCCATCCTCGATCAGGCCCAGCTCTTCGCCAACCTTTGTCCGCGCGGCGCCCGCGAGCTTGTAGGCGTCGCTTTTCTTGCCGGCCGAGAAGAAGATGCCGTCGCCAGCCCCCAGACCGAGCTTCTCAAGAAGCGCCGCGAGATGGGCAGGTTCGAAATTCTTCAGCACAGGATCCTGGCTGTCGACACCGCCGCCATCGGCCTCTTTGAGACGCGCATAGCCAAGTCCTGGTGCCTGCATTTCCTTCTTCGCCCACTTGTCGAGTTCGTCGAAGAATTTGCGGGACTTCTCTGCAGCGGCCTTCGGCGCCGGAATCGCGATCACACGTCCGCCGCCGCCAATGATCTTGGCGAAGATACCGAAGCCCGTCTTGCTGTCGTCCTCGAAGAATTCGGATACATCCGCCAGTTCGATCGGGTTGCGCAGGTCTGGCTTGTCGGAACCGTACTTCGCCATCGATTCAGCATAAGGAATGCGCGGGAACGCGCCGTCCGGCACTTTGCGGCCCTTGCCTTCCCAGTCAGCAAACTCGCTGAACACGCCCGCCATGACCGGCTCGATCGTACTGAACACGTCTTCCTGGGTGACGAAGCTCATCTCGATATCAAGTTGATAGAACTCGCCCGGTGAGCGGTCTGCGCGCGCGTCTTCATCGCGGAAACAAGGCGCAATCTGGAAGTAGCGGTCGAACCCCGACACCATCAGCAATTGTTTGAACTGCTGCGGCGCCTGCGGCAGCGCGTAGAACTCGCCCGGATGGATACGGCTCGGCACGAGGAAGTCGCGCGCGCCTTCAGGGCTCGACGCCGTCAGGATCGGCGTCTGGTATTCCGTGAAGCCCTGTTCGAGCATGCGGCGGCGCAGGCTGGCGATCACCTGACTGCGCAGGATCATGTTCTTGTGCAGCGTCTCGCGGCGCAGATCGAGATAGCGATGCGTCAGGCGGATCTCTTCCGGATAGTCCGGTTCACCAAACACAGGCAGCGGCAGCTCGGCGGCTTCCGACTGGACGGTAACTTCGCCCGCCACGACCTCGATCTCACCCGTGGCCAGATTCGGATTCACGAGGCTCTCATCGCGGGCCACGACCTTGCCTTCCAGCGTGATCACGCTCTCCGCACGCAGGCGCTCAACCGTGCCGAAACCAGGTGAGCCCGGATTGAACACGATCTGCGTCAGGCCGTAATGATCGCGCAGGTCGATGAACATCACCCCGCCATGATCGCGGCGACGGTGAAGCCAGCCAGACAGTTTTACGGTTTCACCGACATGGGACTTGCGAAGTTCCCCACAGGTGTGGGAGCGATAGGCGTGCATCGGAAACTTTCTCCGGAAATACGGTCCAACAGAAATAAAAGCGCGAAAGGCATTCAAGCTCTCGCAATTGTCAAGGCGATGCGATACGCAAGCGCGCGATGACTGACAACACCCTGACTCCCATTACTGAGCAGTCCGCACTGGAAGATCTGTGCGGAAAGCTCGCTGAATCCGACTTTATTTGCGTCGATACCGAGTTTCACCGGGAGACGACCTACTGGCCGGAACTCTGCCTCGTCCAAGCCTCCGCCCCCGGCGTAGAAGGCCTGATCGACCCATTGGCCGAGGATTTGGACATCGGTCCCTTCCTCGATCTGATCGCCGCAGACAACCGGGTAAAAGTGTTTCACGCCGCCCGTCAGGACCTCGAAATATTCAACCGTCTGATCGGCCACCCACCCGGCCCGATTTTCGATACCCAGGTCGCCGCGATGGCGCTCGGCCTTGGCGATTCGATTTCATACGACAATCTCGTTCAGCGCGTGCTGAAGCGCCAGATCGACAAATCGAGCCAGTTCACAGACTGGACCCGCCGTCCACTCAGCCAGAAACAACTGGTCTACGCCCTCGGCGACGTAACGCATTTGCGGGATGCCTATCTCAAGATGCGCGATGAGCTGGAACAGCTGGGCCGTCTGGGATGGGTGCGCGAGGAAATGGCAGATCTGGAAGATCCCGCCAAATACGATACCGATCCGGCCAAGGCATGGCAGCGACTCAAACTGCGAAAGCCAAAGAAAGACTACGCAGCCATTGTCGTGGCCGTTGCCGCCTGGCGCGAGACCATGGCGCAAGAACTGGACAAACCTCGCCGCCGGATCCTGAAGGACGACGCGATTCAGGAAATCGCCAGCCAGAAGCCGCGCTCCGAGGGCGATTTTGGCCAGCTCCGCGCGGTGCCAAATGGGTTCATTCGGTCGAAATTCGGCAATGGCCTGCTCGAGGCAGCAATCGATGCGATCGACAATCCGGACAAGTACGCGCCCGAGCTTGGCCCGCGGGTCCAGAACGCCCAGATCCCCGCTGGTGCGCCCGAACTGCTCAAAGTGCTCCTCAAGCATGTCAGCGAGGAGAATGACGTCGTGCCCCGCCTGATCGCAAATGCGGCCGATATCGACCGGATCGCTCGCGGTGAGACCGGTGACGAAATTGCCGCCATGTCAGGCTGGCGTTATGACATGTTCGGGAAACGCGCACAGGCCCTGCTGAACGGGAAACTGGCCGTATCTTTTGAGGGCGGTCAAGTCAGACTGTTCGACGTCTAGGCTGCTCAGCCTCAACTAATAATGACATCCGATTTCAAACGCAGCTGGCTCGCCGTTTGCGAAAGCCTGCGCTCGACCGTATCTGAAACCATCGCCTCATCGGCTTTCGACACTTTCAACTGAAGCGTATCATGCGTGCGAACCAGTCTGGCCCGCTGAAGGATTGGCCCTGACCGACCCGAGAACACAGCCCCCAGTCGCATCGCACTCCCGATCTGGCGGGCGCGCTCATCCTGCTCCGGCGTCGTGAGCGCGACATACTCATCCGGTCTCTTGAAGTCTTTCTGGTAGCGGCATCCAATGGCATAGGCGATCAGAGCGCGTTCGCCGTGCGAGACGCCGACATAAGGCGCCCTGAGCGCTTGATCATAGGCCATGATGGATCGGTGATCCGGATGGAACCGCCCGGCACTGTCAGCCATCATGCAGGCCGCCTTCTCGATTCTTATGTCCGCGGCAGGCGATCCGAACAAGTCCGGCTCGGGGGCCAGGGCCGGCGCGATGAAATCATGCAGCGCTTCGCCGAACAGGATCTGGTTCTTGTCCAGCCGCGCGAACGCGATCGCGCCATCCATCAGCGGATCGTGCAAAGGCGCGCCCAGCGCATCCCGCAGTACGCCTTCCCGCAGGCCCGCGGAGGAAATGGTCACACCCTCCAACCGACTGTTGCCAAGAATTTCCTGAAGCAGAATCGCCGCGACCGGCAAATGCTTGGCGCGGCGTTTGTCGACGTTTTCCAGCATCGCCCGCGCCGTCGAACTGGTCACGCTGTCGAAGCAGAGCTTTGCGACCTTGTCGACCTGGGATTTCGACATCTGATAGCCCTGCAGCACTTTGAGCGAATAGTCCTCAATCTGCATGTTCAGCTTCGCCACGGTCCGCCATGCGCCGCCGACCGCATAGAAGCGCCCTGTCGATTTTGCCAGCACGTCAGACGCCTTGAGTTCCGCCCGGATGGCGCGGCGCAGCGCCTTCAGATCAATATCCCCCTCGACCAGAGAAAGCGGGCCAAGCATCAGGCTCTCCCCGTCTGCGGCCTTGCCGCCGATTTGCTTGAACTCAAGGCTGGATCCGCCAAGATCGCCGATCATGCCCTCCGCGCCGGGAATGCCGCAGAGGACGCCCACGCCGGAAAGGCGCGCCTCTTCGGACCCCGCAAGCACTTCGACAGGCGCGCCCAACGCCGCCTCGGCGACGCGTACGAATTCCTCGCCGTCGAAGGCGTCCCGGACCGCCGCCGTCGCGACGGCGCGAATGCGGTCGACGCCCATGCTGGCGGCGACCATGCGGAACCGGGCGAGGATCGCCAGCGCCGACGCCCACCCGGCGGGGTCGAGCCGGGACGTCGCGAGCAGGTTCCGGCCGAGCCCGCTCATCGCCTTCTCGTTGAATACCGGAGCCAAAGATCGGTCATGCCGATCGAACGCGACCATGCGGACGGAGTTCGATCCGATATCGACGACGGCGGAACGCGCGACGCTGCTTGCAGCCATATTGCGGTCTCTAAGCTTCGGGGTGCACGAGATTCCGTGGCGCGGCGCCCTCTTCGTACATCGCGCTGCCGCGTCCCGAAAGACTTGGGTTGTTCATGAAATAGGTATGGGCGCTGAAAGCGTCCTTTCCCGGAGACAGACGCACGTAGCGGCCGTCCGGCTCCAGGCGCCAGCTTTGCGCGTCGTCATTCAGGTTCGCGATCATGATCTGATCGACGATCTGGCGGCGCACGGTCTCATTTTCAATCGGCACCAGGGTCTCTACCCGCCGGTAAAGGTTGCGCGGCATCCAGTCGGCGG
>NZ_DGNK01000031.1:95634-109343 GCF_002388935.1 Hyphomonas sp. UBA4494 | reverse complement strand
CCCATGGACCGCATTCCTCGCAGAGCATCCGATCGGTACGGAAATCGAAGGCGAAGTTCGTGGCATCACGGAATTCGGTCTGTTCGTTGGCCTCGGCCCGGACCTCGACGGTATGGTGCACATCAACGACATCGCTTGGGACAAGTCCGGCGAGCAAGCCATTGAAGCCTTCAACAAGGGTGACATGGTCAAGGCGAAAGTCCTGGATGTTGATGTTGATAAAGAGCGCATCTCGCTCGGCATCAAGCAACTGTCCGGCGATCCGATCGAAGCACCTGCAGATGGCGGTTCCGGCGTGAAGCGCGGCACGATTGTCACCTGTACTGTCACCGAGATCACCTCGGGCGGTATCGAAATCGAGTTCGGCTCCCCGGCGATGAAATCCTTCATCCGTCGCTCCGATCTGTCTCGCGATCGTGCAGACCAGCGTCCTGAACGCTTTGCGGTTGGCGACAAGATCGACGCAAAAGTGATGTCGGTGGACCGTTCGTCCCGCCGTGTTTCACTGTCCATCAAGGCCCTCGAAATCGCCGAAGAGGCAGAAGCCGTTGCACAGTACGGATCGGCAGATGCCGGTGCGTCGCTCGGCGATATCCTCGGTGCAGCGCTGGCTTCGTCCGGAACGTCCAAGGAAACCTCGGAAAAGGTCACCCCGACCCCGCCGAGCACGGATGGCGTGGCCACGGCTGACGCGTCTGCGCTGGACGAGAGCGGCCGCCTGTCCGGTCCTCAGGGCGATGCTGACGATCTGAAGCAGATCAAGGGCGTCGGTCCGGCGTTCGAGAAGAAGCTGAACGAAGCAGGTATCTACCACTTCTGGCAGATTGCTGCGCTGACGGATGCTCAGCTGGCTGCTCTCGAAGAGGAAGTTGGTACGTCCGGCAAAGGCGCTGAGTGGAAGGCCCAGTCGGAAGAACTGGCCAGCGCCTGAGGCGGCTGATCCGGTCTCCGGATCAGTATTCTAAAATTGATGAAATGTTTGCGGCGGGGGCCTAGCGCTCCCGCCGCAAATGCGTGTAATATCAAAGACATGCTGAAGTCCGAATTGATTGCAAAACTCGCTGTGGAATACAGTCACCTGCGCCAGGAAGACTTGGAGCGTGTGGTCAATGTTATTCTGGAAGAGATCGGATCTGCTCTCTCGCGTGGTGATCGTGTTGAGTTGCGCGGGTTTGGGGCGTTCTCTGTTCGCCATCGGGATGCGCGCAAAGGTCGAAACCCGCGCACCGGGGAATCTGTTGAAGTTCCGGCGAAATCAGTGCCCTTCTTCAAGGCTGGCAAGGAGCTGCGCGCGCGTGTGAATGGCGGCGAAGACCCTGAAGCCCGCTAGGTTGCGACTGTTATTCCACTGAGTGTGACGACTTGACGCTCTTGGCAAATATACGGCCTAATTCGCGCTCTTAATTGAAAGATCCTAGCAAAAAGGGGCATAGGGATGCTGAAGGAATTCAAAGAGTTCGCCTTGAAGGGCAATCTGGTCGACATGGCCGTAGGCTTTGTCATGGGCGGGGCGTTCGCAACCGTGGTGACGGCTTTCATTCAGGGCGTGTTCCTGCCCCTGCTCGCACCGATCATGGGCGGCATCGACCTCGCCTCCATCGCTTACACGGTTACGCCGGCTGAAGTGAATGCCGCTGGTGAAGTGGTGAAGGAAGCCGCAGTCGTCGAACTGGGCAATTTCATCGCCGCGATCATCTCCTTCATCATCGTGGCATTCGTCATGTTCATGATCATCAAGGGCATGAACAACATGAAGAAAAAAGAAGAAGCCGCGCCCGCTGCACCACCGCGCCAGGAAGTGCTGCTGGAAGAAATTCGCAACCTGCTGGCCAAACAAAGCTAGGCGTGCGTCAACATATTCATGAAGGGTTAAGCACAGTTCGTGTACCTTCATGGATAGTAGAGTAATTGGTAGAGTATTGAGGGGCGGCCTGTTTGGCCGCCCTTCTTTTTTGCCTGCACATCACCTCGCCCTAGATCGAATGGCATGAATGCTGTCGTATTTGGATCATCGGGCGGTGTAGGCCGCGCCCTGGTGGACGCCCTGTTGACGCGTGGGGTCTATCGAACCGTTTTTGGGGTTTCCCGTTGCGGCGACGCCCCTGCGGGGGCAACGGGTCTGAAAGCCGACGCATTGGATGAATCCGCTGTCGAAGCAGCCGCACAAGAGGTGGCTTCAGCAGGAGACGTCAGGCTCTGCATGGTTGCGATTGGGCGCCTACATGATGGCAAGAGCCTCCAGCCTGAAAAATCCTATCGCCATCAGAGCCGGGATGGTTTTGAACGCATTTTCGCTGCCAACACGATTGCGCCGGCATTGATTTCCAAACACATGCTGGGTCGCATGCCTCGGTCCGGTCGATGGGTGTTTGCGCCGCTGTCAGCCCGGGTCGGTTCTATCAGCGACAACCGTCTCGGCGGCTGGCACGCCTACCGCGCATCGAAAGCAGCGCTCAACATGCTGGTTCGCAACTATGCCATCGAATGTGGCCGGACAAACAAGGACTCAATTTGCATCGGGCTCCATCCAGGCACGGTTGAAACAGGATTGTCTGAACCGTTCCAGGCCAATGTGCCGGACAGGCAATTGTTCTCCCCGGCGCAATCAGCCGGACATTTGCTCGATGTCGTTGACGCGCTGACCCCAAATGATTCCGGCAAGCTGTTCGATTGGGCGGGAAAACTCATCCAGCCCTGATTGTTTTCGACATTCGCTGAGGCAAGGCAAAGTTAAGACCGACCTGCCAGACTGGCATGATGGAAACCCTGGCCGCCTTTACTGCCTACCTGACTGACGAACGCCGTATGGCGGACAAGACGGTTGAGGCATATCAGAGCGATCTTGCCGGCTTTTTTGGGTTCCTGAATACACATCTTGGCGAAGCCCCGACGCCGCACCGGTTGGACAAACTCAAGGCTCGCGACGTGCGAAGCTTCCTCGCCCAGCGCCGCCGGGACGGATTGTCAGATGCCTCAATTGCGCGGCTTCTTTCCTCCATCAAGGCGCTGTATCGCTGGCTGGGCCGCACATATGACATTGAAAACGCGGAGATCGCCTATTTGCAGGGTCCGAAGCGTCCACAGCGCCTGCCGCGGCCGGTATCAATTGAGGCAGCGAAGGATCTGATTGAAGAAGCCGGGACAGACCCTGATTCCGAGGCCTGGATAAATGCACGCGACGCGGCGGTACTGTCACTGCTCTATGGTGCGGGCCTGCGGATCTCTGAAGCCCTCAGCCTGACCGGCGGAGATATTCCGGCGCCGGAGCGACTGAGAATTGCCGGAAAAGGCGGCAAGGTGAGGATCGTGCCCCTGATTCCGGTAGTACGGAAGGCCGTTGATACCTATGCAAGTCTTTGTCCCTACAATCTGGGTCGCAACGATGCGTTGTTCCGGGGGGCGAAGGGCGGGGCGCTCAATCAACGCCTGATTCAAGGGTTGGTGCAGAAGCTCCGCGCGGTGCTCGGCTTGCCGGATACTGCGACGCCACATGCGCTTCGCCACGCCTTTGCGACGCACCTTCTGGCAGCTGGCGCAGACCTCCGTGCGATCCAGACTTTGCTGGGCCACGCGTCGCTTTCCACCACTCAAGTGTATACAGGCGTGGACGCCGAGCGCTTGCGCGATGTGCATGCCGCCGCGCATCCAAGAGCCTGAATAGCCTTAGGAAACTCTTTCAAATTGCCCATTCCCGCCTCAATTGAAGGTAATCTTACTGCGATACTGTGGAGAAGTACGCAGAAAGGATTGACGCCATGGGTGTCAAAGGAAACGCAATTCTCGGGCTCATCACGCTGGCCGCTTTTATCGGATGCGGACTAATGGCTCAGGCGCAGGAAAGCCAGGTCGATTATGATGGCTTTGTGGACCTTTCAGCTGAAATCTCAGATTACCGGTCTTCGCGTCTGGTCGATCTCGACACGTTCAACGAAATGAAAGCCGATAGCGATACGATTATCCTGGATACGCGCAGCGCTGAAGCTTATCGCTTGGGACACATCGATGGTGCTGCTCATCTGAACTTCTCCGACTTCACCGATGACAAGCTCGCACAACTGATCCCGTCAAAAGACACGCGCATCCTGATTTATTGCAACAACAATTTCACGGACAATGTTGCGCCTGTTCCGGTCAAGCGGATCGAGCTGGCGTTGAACGTTCCAACCTTCATCAATCTCTACGGCTATGGCTACGAGAATATATATGAACTGGATGGAGCCTACCCGTTGGCGGAGCCCGCCATTCATTGGGTAGGAGAGGTCTCTCCGCTCTAGGCTTTCCAGAGCGCCAACTCTTCAGTAAAACTCAACTGTTCATCTGACGCATTGCATTCAGTGCGGCCTGACGTCATGTGACGCCGCGAGACAATGCAAGAGCGAGATGCCCTGATATGACTGCAGATGCGACGCCTGTTGCCGCCAAGAAGGTCAACCCGAACGCGCCGACTGAGGAAACCGTCCTCGAGGTGAAACACTATACGGACCGGCTGTTCCGGTTCCGTTTGACCCGGCCGTCGACTTTCCGATTCCGGTCAGGCGAGTTCGTGATGATCGGGCTCTATAAAGATGACGGCCGTCCATTGCTTCGCGCATATTCCATTGCCAGCCCAAGCTGGGATGAGGAGCTCGAATTCTATTCGATCAAGGTCGCTGACGGCCCGTTGACGTCTCGCTTGCAAGCGATTCAGCCGGGCGACAAGGTTCTGCTCGGCAAGAAGCCGACCGGTACGCTGGTGCATGACGCGCTGGTGCCGGGCAAGCGGCTTTATTGTTTCTCCACCGGCACGGGCTTTGCGCCGTTTGCCAGTGTCGTGCGCGATCCGGAGACGTATGAGAAATTCGACGAAGTCATCGTCACCCATACCTGCCGTGAAGCCGCGGAACTCGATTATTCCAAGGAAATCGTGGAAGAGACGCTGAATCATGAATTCCTTGGCGAACTGGCTCAGGGCAAACTGCGTCGCTATGGAAGCTGCACGCGCGAGGACTATGAGTACAAGGGCCGTATTACTGATCTGATCGACAGTGGGAAACTGTTCGAGGACCTTGGCGTACCGCCCCTGAACCCGGAAACCGACCGCGTCATGATTTGTGGCTCCATGGAGATGATCCAGGATGTGAAGGATTTGATGATCAAGGCGGGCTTGACCGAGGGTTCGAACGCGTCGCCAGCAGAATTCGTCATCGAAAAGGCCTTTGCGGGCTAAGCCTGACCCGACAAGTATATTGGCGCTTTTGCGCTGGCATGGTTAATCTTCCTGTATGGGAGGACGTAGCAACATGCGTAGAGTTTCAACATTGACTGTGGGCCTTTTGGCCGCCGCCATTTCTTCCGGTTTCAGCGCGTCTGCACAGGATCGCGCCTGTCGCGTGGAGGATACGCCCACCGGTGCCAAAGTCGTTGGCGGCGTCAACGCGCATCTTGCCAACTGGCCTGGCATCGCGTCGATCCAGCTGAACACGCAACGGGGCGCCTTCCATGTCTGTGGCGCGGCAGCAATTTCGAAAGAATGGATCCTGACCGCCGCACATTGCGTCGAAGGCTTCAGGGTTTCGGAACAGAGCGGACGCGTTTTCGCCTTCGAGGATGCAGGAGATGGTGGGCAGGAGCGGAAGATCGCAGCCATTCGGGTCCAGCTTGGCACCGGCGATCTCGGGCGCACCCCGGAAGGGTCACAAGCTGCATTCGTAACGGAGGTTGTCACGCACCCGGCTTATGCGGGCGCCGAAGACATCTACAAGGGTGCGGACATCGCGCTCATGAAACTCGACACGCTATGGGAGGGACCACTTGCGACCCTGTCGACAGATGCGACGACGGACAGATTGTCCAAGGCGGGTGAGGAGGCTTGGGTGGCCGGGTTTGGTAATCTGTTGGAACTGGAGCCGGGCCAACGCACCAAATGGCAGAATGCGCGCAATTTCGCACTCGCTGCGCCGAGCCTCGTCTTGCAGGAAACTTCGGCCCCAACCGTGGCAGCATCGGTGTGTCAGGCGCGTCTTCGCAAGGCCTCCATGCTGGAAGGCTATCCGGCGGATTACCAGTCGCTAATCGTGGATAAGACTCTCGTCTGCGCCGGGCTGGAGCAAGGCGGCCAAGATGCCTGTCAGGGCGACAGTGGCGGTCCACTGGTGAAATACGACAAGAATGGTTGTCCCTACCAGATCGGCGTTGTCAGCTGGGGAGTCGGGTGCGGACGGCAGGAGAGCCCCGGCGCCTATACGCGGGTATCTGCGTATGCGGATTGGATTCGCACCTATGTGCCGGATGCGAATTTCGTTCAGTATGCACAGGTTCCACCGCCCACGCGCGGCGTACCTGACCTTGTTTCGAGCGTGCAGCACGATTTCGATACGATCGTCAAAGATATGCCGGTCACGTTGGTGAATGCGGCAGGCCAGCAAGTGTCGGTCGTCGAGAACGGCCAAATGGTCGACCTGAAAGTGACCTTGCCTGTCCGGGGAAAGCTGGTCCTGTTCGATTACAATGCCGATGAAGTGCTGACACAGCTCTATCCGAACCCGGTTGAAGCAACGGGACGCTGGCCAGTGCGTGAAGCGGGCGAAACCGTATTCCTGGCAAAGGATATCTTTGGCGAACCGGGCCTGCAGGCCGGGCCGCCGCTGGGCCCTCAATCCATGATCGCCATGGTCGTGCCGGAAGATGCGCGCTTGCCGGTTTCACCCCAGCAGGGCTTTCAACAGATTGATGCTCCGGTCGATTACATTACCCGTCTGGTGCGGACTGCATTGCGCCAACAGCAAACGGTGCGTGGGCTGTTCCGCATTGCTGCTGCAGAGGCGGGCGAAGTGGCCGAAGCTGAGCCCGAGGTACGCTCCGAGACGGTCCCGCCGGAACCGAAGCTGGCCATGGGCGTGCTGAACTATTGCATCGACTCGCGGATCTGCGGGACAGGAAATGACGAGCCGTCCGACGACCCGAGATAGATCAAATTCGCAACATCGCGTTCAGCGGGTAGTTACCGTAGCCGTGTTACGCGAGAGGGATGCTCCGCCGCCTCATTGCCATCCTGCTGACAGTATATGCGATCGCCTTTGCCTTCGGCGCGCTGACGGCTGTGCGGTGGCCCTCAATCATGATGGCGCTCAGCTGGGTGGTGCAGGATGATATTGCGTCTGGTTTGGAGAGCGTGGACTGGCGCCAGCTCGGCATTGCACATGGTGGGCCCTATCTGCTCGCGGCGCTGTGTTTCTATTGCTCGGCTGCAATGATTGCCGCGCGTCGCCCGGGCGGTGTGCTGTGGTACTTTATGGGCGTCGTCGCGGGAATCCCGTGTCTTTATCTCGTGACGTTCGAGCCCGGTTGGTGGAATGATCCCAGCGCAGCCGAAGGCGCCATTGCGGGGGCATGCGCTGGTGCGGTGCTGCTGATGCTCGCCGTGTGGGAATTGCGACTGCGGACACAGCGCAAGGCGGAATCCGCTGAGCAAGTGGCTCCATTGGTCCTTTCCCGGCCGGTGCTTGTCAGTGAGCCCTTGCCGGATCGGCGCAAGCGGTCGGTTCCGTCAAAACCGGTCCGGCCAGCCATTGTGCCTGCTGCGATTGCTCGTCAGCGCGCGAGCTTTGCCGCCCATGGCCGCAAGATGAATGCGCGTCGTCGCCGCGCCGTCTGAGCGTTCCAAAGCCAGATAGCATTTGCTGTCGTGCCGTCATGCCCGTACCCTCACCGATATAAGGGATGAGGATCATACATGATGAGCGTAAGGCGTATCATTGGACTAGTTCTGGCGCTGCTGGGGGGATGGCTGTTCTGGGGCGGCGCAGCAACCGTCAACATGCTGGTTAATCGGGGCAGTGGCCTGTCGGACGCGCTTATGCAACCGCCTACAAGCTTGGTGCGACTGGTCGCAACGGGGCTCATTCTGCTCGGCGGGCTCGCTGTCATGGCTGGAAAAGGTTTTGGACGCTCGGTCGCACTGGCAGGAATCCTCGTATTCACCCTGCTAGCGGGTCTGATGGTATTGTCAGGCGCTGATCCGATCCTCTGGACGGATGAAGTCGTTATCACCGGTGTGTTTTGGACGCTTTTCGCAGGCCTTGTCGTGACGAAACGCAGCTAATCCAAACTAGCAGACCCTGCCGCATTGATTTCAGAAGCAAAATGCCTAGTTTGGCGGCTCAATCCTACTGGGCCCTCTAAGCAAGGCAGATTTCCCCATGGCTGAGACATACGACGTCGTCATTATCGGTGGCGGCCCCGGCGGCTACAATTGCGCAATTCGTGCCGGACAGCTCGGCCTGAAGACCGTGTGTATCGAGGATCGCGGTGTGCTGGGCGGCACCTGCCTGAACGTCGGGTGTATCCCCTCCAAGGCGCTTCTGCATGCTTCGGAACTCTACGCAACAGCGCAGAACGAATTTGAAGGCATGGGCATCAAGACCGGCAAGCTGGAAATTGATCTCGACCAGATGATGGCTCAGAAAACCGCAGCGGTTGACGGTCTGACCAAGGGCATCGAATTTCTCTTCAAGAAGAACAAGGTCGATTACATCAAGGGCCGCGGCAAGATCCTTGGCAAAGGGAAAGTCGAAGTCAAAGGACTCGATGGCAAGACCCAGACCCTGGACACGAAGAACATCGTGATCGCGACGGGCTCTGAGCCAGCCAACCTTCCAGGCATTGAGATCGATGAAGAACGCGTCGTGACAAATGTCGGTGCGCTGTCGCTGACCTCGATTCCAAAACGTCTCGTCCTGATCGGGGCCGGTGTGATCGGTCTCGAAATGGGATCGGTCTGGGCACGTCTCGGCTCGGAAGTGACTGTGGTGGAGTATCTTGATCGCGTCATGCCGGGCGCCGATGCGGATGTCGCCAAGGAAGCCCAGAAGATCTTCAAGAAGCAGGGCCTGAATTTCCGTCTCGGCATGAAAGTGACCGGCGTCGAGAAACTCAAATCCAAACTGAAGCTGAGCATGGAGCCGGCTGCGGGCGGTGAAACTGAAGTGCTTGACGCCGATGTCGTAATCGTTGCGATTGGTCGCAAGCCGTACACGGAAGGCCTTGGCCTCGAAGTGGTTGGCGGCACGACAGACAAGCGCGGCGTCGTGCAAGTGACCGATGGTCACTTCAAGGTAGCTGACGGCGTCTGGGCTGTGGGCGATTGCATTCACGGGCCGATGCTGGCGCACAAGGCTGAGGACGACGGCACGGCTGTTGCTGAATTGATCGCTGGCAAGGCAGGTCATGTGAATTACGACCTCGTGCCAAGCGTAGTCTACACCAAGCCGGAAATGGCATGGGTCGGTCATACGGAAGAACAACTGAAAGAAGCCGGCGTGGAATATGTGAAAAGCAAATTCCCCTTCATGGCCAATTCGCGCGCCCGCACAAACCACGAAACAGACGGGTTCGTGAAAATGCTGGCCGACAAGAAGACCGACAGAATCCTCGGGGTTCATATGGTTGGTGTGGGCGTTGGCGAACTTATTGCCGAGATCTGCGTCGCCATGGAATTCGGTGCGGCCTCGGAAGATATTGCCCGTACCTGTCATGCTCACCCCACCCTGTCGGAAGCGGTCCGTCAGGCGGCGATGGGTATCGAAGGCTGGACGATGCAAATGTAGGCATTCGGCAATTTGCCGAAATGCGTCTGAGATAAAGAGTGGACCTGATCATGCATCGGGCCCACTCTTTTCACATGTACACACATACTGGAGCAGGCTGGCATATCCGTGACTTTGAACGCCGGGACTATCGCCCGTGCTATCAATTGTTTCGTGATTGCCTGAGAGAGTTTCCGTGGCGCGGTCCGGCGGCACCCTATCTGAGGCAATTGTTCAACTCCCTGCCGACGGCGCGGGCCTGGGTCGCAGAGGAGCCGCAGGCGGGCGTGGTCGGCTTCCTGACGCTGCGTCCCGATTCCGGCTATGTCGATCATCTCTTTGTGGCACCTGATTGGCGCCTGTGCGGCGTTGGTCGCGGCCTGTTGCATGTCGGGCGAGACGTGATGGGAGAGCCGCTACTGCTTGATGTCGATGCGCAAAATTCGCCGGCGCGGAAGGCCTATGAGGCGCTGGGCTGGAAGGATTTTGCCCGGACCGGCGAAGCCGGCAATGAACAGATTCGCCTGATCGGACCCTGACCCTTATTCTGCTGCCCGCATCAGCGCCTGCATCCGGTCCAGCCATCCCATCCAGGCTTTTCGGCCCGGCTCAGTCAAGTGGATACGTGTCTGGGGCCGGCGGCCAACGAAGCGCTTTTCCAGTTCGACATATCCGGCCTCTTCCAGTTTCCGCAAATGCGTGGACAGGTTTCCATCTGTCGCCCCGACCTTGTCGCGCAACTCTCCGAAAATGGCGGGACTGACACTGGAAAGGTAAGCCATGATGCCGAGGCGGAGACGCCCATGGATGACATCGTCGATGTCGTTGTGATCGAAGGGGTTTTTCTCGGGCATGGGCGTTACACTGTGTCCGAGGGTTCGTTCCGCATCAATAGAAGGCCGGGTAACAGGACACAGAGCGCCGCTACGGCTGATCCGAGAAGCACGATGTAAGGCGTCTGCATGAGGAGCACCGCTGGCAATGTGCTGGCCATGGCGGCACTGCCGCTAAGAGAGAGGATGCGGTTTTGTGCCATCACGCCGGATACGTATTGGGCCAGGCCATAGAGCCCGATCACCATTGGGACTGACCACATGAAGGCGGCGGTACCTTGACCCAACAGGGCCGAAATGAAGGCTCCCATGAAGTAGGCGCCAAGAAAATAGCCTGCCGCCTGCCAAACGATGAGAGAAACCTGATTTCCCACTGAGGCGGCCCCCGGCTTGTGGGCAGAGAAGCCTGCCTGCATGATGAACATGCCGCCCATGCCGAGGACGACATAGCCGATCCAGAGGAAGGCGAACGCCATGGGCGAAAGACCCCACATGCCCGTCGCAATGGCGTAGTGACCGAGATAGGCCAGTGTGGTCAGCGCGCCCCACAAGATCAGGAAGCGTCCGCCGAGGAGCGGCGCCTTCTGTCCGGCTTCTGCCAGATCGCGCACATAGGCAAGATCATCGGTGAGGGATCGAGGGCTCATTTTCGTCTCCACAAATAACTTTGAAAAACAAAGTATATTCGTATCGGAAAATGTCAAGCAATCCAAATGGCTGCCAAACGGAACTTTGAATTTGGTCAGAAGGTTGACTCAGCCCTCGGCGAGGCGTGCCATTTCGGCGTCGGACAGTTCGGAATTGTCGTAGACATTCTGCACGTCATCCAATTCGTCGAGCACGTCCAGCAGCTTCATCAACGTGTCGGCCGCGTCGCCGTCCACCGGGATATTGTTCTGCGGCTTCCAGATCAATTTCGTCGATTTGGCCTCGACATCTGCGCCGAAATGTTCAGTCAGCGCGTCGGCTACGGTCTGGAGGTCTTCGCGAGCCGTGTAGATCCAGTGGCTTTCGGCATCTGATTCCACGTCCTGAGCGCCCGCAAGGATCGCCGCTTCCATGACTTCGTCTTCGGTGCCCACGCTCGCAGGATACTCGATCTCGCCAACCTGATCGAAACTGAACGAGACAGAGCCCGTTTCGCCGAGATTGCCGCCATNNNTCGCCGTGCGGTTCTTGTTGTCCGTTGACGCCTCGACGATTACGCCAACACCGCCGGGCCCGAAGCCTTCATAGCGGATGTCCACATAGTCTTCGCCGCCGCCGCCCTGGCCCTTGTCGATGGCNNCGCGCTGGATATTGTCCTTGGGGACGGACTGGCCCTTCGCGTTCTGGATAGCGAGTCGTAGGCGCGGATTTCCATCCGGATCTGGCCCGCCCATCTTGGATGCAATCGTGATTTCTTTGGACAGGCGCGCGAAGAGTACGGCGCGCTTCTTGTCCTGTGCGCCTTTGCGGTGCTGGATATTTGCCCATTTACTATGGCCTGCCATGGCGCCCTCTTCGAATTTGGTCTGATCAGGAGAAGGGAGGCGTTTAGCGCAGGTTTGCAAAACGGCCAAGCTCCCCGTGTGCTACGGGCTATCTGGGGCAGGGAATTGCATTTCTGCAGCACACCGGCGCGAGCGTTGCAAAATTTTCCGCGCCAAATTGACACTTACGTCAACGTCAACCTTGCGTCTTTTCTGCGCGGGCGTTAGGCACACCCCACACGAGTTTAATTCCAACTATGTCTGGAGCGGTTGTATGAAGGTCCTGGTACCGGTCAAACGCGTCATCGACTATAACGTCAAAGTTCGGGTGAAGCCCGATCAGACGGGTGTCGATCTCGCAAACGTCAAAATGTCGATGAACCCATTTGACGAGATTTCTGTCGAAGAAGCAGTTCGCATGAAGGAAGCCGGCACGGCGACCGAAGTTGTGATCGTGTCCATCGGTCCGAAACAGGCTCAGGAAACCATTCGCACGGCGCTGGCCATGGGCGGCGACCGCGGCATCTTGATCAATACGGACGAAACCGTCGAACCGCTGGCTGTTGCGAAAATCCTTGCAAAAGTTGTTGCAGAAGAGAGCCCGGACCTGGTGCTCCTCGGCAAGCAGGCAATTGACGATGATTCCAACCAGACCGGCCAGATGCTGGCAGCGTTGCTGGACTGGCCACAAGGCACATTCGCTTACAAGATCGAGAAGGACGGCGACGCCCTGACCGTGACCCGCGAAGTCGATGGTGGCCTGCAGACCGTGAAACTGGCCACACCGGCAATTGTCACCGTCGATTTGCGCCTGAACGAGCCGCGCTANNAGGCGAAGAAGAAGCCAATCGATGAGAAAGCTCCCGGCGATTATGGCGTCGACATCTCGCCGCGCCTGTCAGTTGTGAAAGTGACTGAGCCGCCTGTGCGCGAGGCGGGTGAAAAGGTCGAAGACGTTGCGACGCTTGTTTCGAAACTCAAATCAGCAGGAGCGATCTAATGGCTGTTCTGGTTATTGCTGAACACGACAATGCGTCCTTGAACGACGCGACCCACAAAGTCGTTACCGCAGCTGCAAAGTTTGGCGGCGACGTAGACATCCTGGTGGCTGGCGAAGGCGCAGGCGACGTGGCAGCTGCTGCTGCCAAGGTTTCCGGTGTCCGCAAGGTCGTTCACGTGGATGGCGCCTCGGTTGCCAAGCAATTGGCGGAAGCCATGGAAGCCCTCGTGGTGCCAATGATGTCCGGCTATGATGCCGTCTTCATCCCGGCCACGACGACGGGCAAGAACATGGCTCCGCGTATCGCGGCCAAGCTGGACGTCATGCAGCTGTCGGATATCACGGATGTCATCGACACCGACACGTTCGNNGATCTATGCCGGTAACGCCATCCTGACGGTGAAGTCTTCCGATGCGAAGAAAGTCATCACGGTTCGTGGCACAGCGTTCGAAGCTGCTGGTGAAGATGGTTCGGCTTCGGTCGAAGCAGCTGATGCACCTGCAGGACCATTCAAATCCGAATTCGTGTCGGAGCAGATGGTCAAATCCGACCGTCCGGAACTGGCTGGCGCGAAACGCGTCGTGTCCGGTGGCCGCGCGCTGGGTTCGAAAGAAGAATTCGATCGCCTGATCGTGCCGCTGGCTGACAAGCTGGAAGCAGCTGTCGGCGCTTCGCGCGCCGCTGTCGATGCGGGCTACGCCCCGAATGATTATCAGGTGGGCCAGACCGGCAAAATCGTTGCGCCTGAACTGTATGTTGCTGTCGGCATCTCCGGGGCCATCCAGCACCTTGCTGGTATGAAGGACTCCAAGATCATTGTCGCGATCAACAAGGACGAAG
>NZ_DGNK01000031.1:68351-95595 GCF_002388935.1 Hyphomonas sp. UBA4494 | reverse complement strand
CGTAAGCTTTTCAGCCCTGACTGAATTCAACCCGCAACTCCTTAGGGGAGTTGCGGGTTGTTTTGTATAGAGCGAGCTAAGCCATGATCAGGAGATTTCATGCGAACAGCCATCGTAACAGGTGCAGCGTCGGGTATCGGCCGTGCAATTGCCGTGCATTTTGCCAATGAAGATTGGCGCGTCGCTGCGCTGGATATCGATCATGATGGTCTTGCCTCGCTCCCGAAAGTCGGGATTCAGCCGATTTGGTGTGACCTGTCATCCGAAGAGAGTATTTGCGCCGCGGTCGCAGAAGCAGGGTTCGAACAGCTTGACCTGCTCGTGAACAATGGCGGGCCAGCCGACCCGGTCGCCGGTCGTCTTGAGGAGATGAGTCTCAATGACTGGAATAGCTGGATCGCACCGCACCTGAACGGCAGTTTCCTGATGGCGCGAGAATGCATGCCTTATTTGCGCGCTGCCAAGGGCAGTATCGTCAATATGACATCGACCCGGGCGTATCAGTCGGAGCCGGACACCTACGGGTATGCGGCGGCTAAGGGCGGAATCATTGGCCTGACGCATGCGCTGGCCATCGGTCTTGGGCCGGATGTCAGGGCCAACGCAATTGCGCCCGGCTGGATCAATTCAACTGGTGACGTGCTGTCTGGTGAGGCACACGCGCAGCATCCAGTCGGTCGAGTGGGGGAAGTCGAAGATATCGTGCATGCGGTGGCCTACCTGTCTGGTGCCGGCTTTGTGACGGGGCAGGTGCTGACAGTGGACGGCGGCATGACGCGCAGGATGATTTACACCGCGTAGCGCGGGATCGATCCTGAGTTTCCCGCTTCGGTGTTGTCGGACCGTCTGCGGGCGGGACCATCTTGAAGGATTGCGGATATACCCGCGGCGACTGCATCCCAGACTTGTGTTTGACGCACTGCACAAACAGGATATGACATCTCTCTTTTACGACGATCTGGACGAGACTTATGGCAGACCTGAAGACAATTGGCGTGATTGGCGCGGGCCAGATGGGGAATGGTATCGCCCATGTCAGCGCGCTAGCCGGATACGACGTCGTTCTCAGCGATATTTCCGAAGAGTCTCTCGCCAAAGGCATGAAAGCGATTGAACGTAATATGGCCCGCCAGGTTGGGCGGGGACAATACAATCAGGGCGATATGGATACTGCGCTCGGGCGCATTAAGCCAACAACTGTCTTGAAGGACCATGAGGCCGCCAACCTTGTTATTGAGGCCGCCACAGAGCGCCGCGAAATCAAGGAACAGATCTTTCGTTCACTCTGCGAAATCGTGCCTACGAGCACATTTCTGGCGACGAATACGTCGTCCATTTCGATCACACGGCTTGCGTCCGTCACCGACCGTCCCGAACGGTTTATCGGGCTGCACTTCATGAATCCCGTTCCGCTGATGAAGCTTGTTGAAGTGATCCGTGGGCTCGCAACGGATCAGGAAACCTATGAAACCGCCATCGAGTTTGCAGGGCGCCTAGAGAAGACGACCACGAATGCCGAGGACTACCCGGCCTTTATCGTCAACCGGATCCTTGTGCCCATGATCAATGAGGCCGTCTACGCTCTTTACGAGGGTGTTGGCACGGTTGAAAGCATTGATACGGCGATGCGCCTGGGCGCAAATCATCCGATGGGGCCGTTGACGCTTGCCGACTTCATCGGGCTCGATACATGTCTGTCGATCATGCAAGTTTTGCATGATGGTCTTGCCGACACCAAATACAGACCGTGTCCATTGCTCGTGAAATATGTTGAAGCAGGCTGGGTTGGGAAGAAAGCCGGCAAGGGATTCTACGACTATTCCGGGCCCGAGCCTGTTCCAACGAGATAGAATCATTCCCCCGCATCTCTTTCTATAGAAAGGGGCTGTCGTCTGAAGCGTGCTGTTCCGCAGAGGTGGCGGGTAGTTGACCGCATTTCAACCAATAGTAATTTTAGGTTCGTTAACCCAACACTGATTTACTTCTGTATGAAGTCAAGACAGATCGTATGGTGGGAACGAATTCATGATTTGTTATTTTGGCGAACGGATAAATGGTGCGCATGAGCGCCCTTCGTCCCGAACGCAGAAGAATATTCGCTTTCACGGCCAAGGCGACGGGAGGGAGTCGGCGGTTCGAAGCACACCTACGGGCCGAGTACGCGGCCGTGGTGACAGAGCCTCTTCCCTACCGATTTCGAGAACTTCTTGGCGCCATGAGAGAGGTGGAGACCTCGCTAAAGCGATAGGATACGTGACGGCATGACCATACCGGAGAAAATCCCAGCCCAGACTGGTCCTTTGTCGATGAGCTGGAGGCATTGTTACCTCAAATGCGCGCATTCGCGCGTAGCCTTTGCCATGATGCGACGCTGGCCGACGACATCGTTCAGTCTGCATGCCTGAAAGCTTGGGCGGCGGCGGAATCTTTCGATCGAACCGCAAAGATGAGACCGTGGATCCTGCGTATTGTTCGAAATGAATATCTCCAGCACAGCCGTCGCGCTTGGCGCAATGTTGATGTTGAAAGCGGATTTCTCGAAGAGGCTCTTATTGATAACACATCAGCTGAAATGCTGAGCGAAGCGTCGCAGGCTGTCCAGGCAATCTACTCCCTGCCGATCAAACAAAGGGATGCAGTCATTCTGGTTCTGGCGGCCGGCCTCACTTATGAGGAAGCGGGTGCGATCATGGACTGCTCGCCCGGAACAATCAAAAGCCGGGTAAGTCGGGCGCGCGCAGTTCTGATGGATGAGCTGAATGGAATTGTTCCGGCAATTTCCAATGACACGCCCGGGTTTGCTGAGCAGTCCACATTACACCAGTTGGTGATACATGCCGAAGAGCTTATGGCCGAGGCTGCCTGATTGGTATCAGGCCATGAGCAGGAAAACGCTCACAGAATAAATGATCATCAATGCGGCCGTCTTGATGGCAGCGGACACAAGAAATGGTCGCAGATCAGACCAGGACGTATCTCGAGCGATGGCGGCGACAGAGGTTGCAATATCATGCTCGATCCCTTCGCGGGATTGACCCGCAAGCACCAGCATGACTTTCGAAGAGCGAGTGGACGGAGCAGATTGGGCTTCCGTCAGGACTTGCTGAAATACATGCCCGGCGACGACCTCACCGAGCGCGCGCTTGGGGTGCCAGCCATAGCGAGAAAGTTCTACTATCCCAAGCCGAACAAAGGGCCACGTTACCCAGATATCACGAACAAGAAACGCGGCGAGAATCCCTGTCACACCCCAGATAAAATAAGGCCGCTCAATAACACCGCCACGGAAAAGTCCCCAAAGCGTCGCAAGGATAAGCAGTTTGATAGCCGTCGCGATTGCGAATGACCGAAAGCTCTTTTTGAGAAAATCATCTGCATCGCGCTTGATCTGACGACGGGTTTCCACGGCTGCTGTCTCGATCACCTTGTTCTTCTGGGCAGAAACCCCGCGTTCGAGGTATCTGCGGCCAAAAGCCAATCCGGCACCAACCGCTGAGGCAACAAGCAGAAACGATCTCATGCTAACAATATAGGTGTTCTGGCATGATTTGTCTGTAATTGGCGCCGCTAAAGCAAACCGAGTAGAAGCCTCTGGGCGTGACGTGTCGCCGTCTTGGGATCACGTACAAGCGCGTATCCGAGCAACATTGCGCCCGCGGATACAGAGACCGGATATTTCTGGACCAGGGATTTCAGGGTGTCGAACGGAAGGTCTGCCAATGCATTGGCTGTGGACTCTTCCAAATCATCGATCTCTTCTGATGATTTCCGATAGGGTAGCAAGAATATATACAGCATAAGGGCAGCAATTGCCACAAGGATGGCGGCCACTGTGAAGCAGGCCGCCGTCAATCCGATGACAGATGCCAGCGCCAATATTCCGGCTACAGACAAAGCAAACATGCCGCCGAAACCACATACGATTCCGGCGACAGCCGCGAACAGCCTAAGCTTTGTCGCGTCCATGAATTATTTGCCCCTCATCATTGCGAGAATGAGTCCGGCCCCGAACGCGATTCCGACAGCGGCTAGCGGATTCTTGCGAATTTCCGTTTCAACATCGTCGCGGGTTTCCTTGAACTGGCCGGAAGCTTTCTCGGCCATTTCCTTGCCTTTTTCGACTCCGGCTTGGGCCTTTACCTTCGCAAGGCCCCGGACGTCTTCCATTACGCTTTTCAGGTCGCCGCGAAGCATGGCAATGTCATCCTTGAGCGCAGCGTAATCGCCCTCGGTTTCAGCTTTGAGTGTGGTGGCTGTCTTGGTGTTCACGTTAAATCTCCTGATTTCGTGTGCGCCAATACAACGATCGATCGAAACTTTCGTTCCATCGGGTGCCAGCAGTTTTCTGTGATGGAACCTTGCACAGGTACATTCGTTTGAACCGCATGGACGTATTCAGAAACAGAATTTCCCAATATGCCTCACTGAGAGATGATGCTTGGTCCAAATTCGATCAAATCGATTTTCAAACCCGCGCATTTCAATCCGGCGATGACATCATCCGTGTGGGGGAAACCCCCGCAAAGATATTCATCGTGAGAGAAGGCTGGGCAATTCGACACCGTTCTCTTGATGATGGCCGTCGCCAGATCGTCAACTTCATGTTGCCTGGTGATGTGTTCGATATGCAAGTCATTGCGGGTGTGAAGGCAGACCACTCAGTGACCGCCATAACGCGCACTGTTGTGGCGACGGTTGCAGCGGATAAATTCATGAATGTGTTGCGCAGCGATGCCGATGTCGCCGCCGCATTCTGGTGGGCAGCGGTGCAGGAAGAATCTATCCTGCGTGAACAGATTGTCCGCGTCGGTCGCAGGTCTGCCAAGGAGCGTATCGCACACCTATTGCTTGAGCTTCAAAGAAGATTGAGAGCTGCGGTCGGTGGAATAGAAGATCACCTACCCATGCCTTTGACACGCACGGATCTGGCAGATGCGCTCGGCCTGACCCCGGTTCATGTGTCGAGGACGATGTCAGCTTTACGCCGATCGGGCCTTATCGATGAGTCCCGCGGCCAGGTCACCATTCTCGATAGAAGGCGTATGGAGAGTTTGTCCCAATTCGACACTGACTATCTCCATGTTCGTAAACTCGATTTCGTAGCGCGAGCCAACCTGAACGGTAGTTCGCATTCGCCTTTGTCAAACGGCGCTATCTCGTCTCAAACAAATCAACATCGCATTCCCCGCAATGACAATTGATTCAGGGGATAACACTCAAACAGGATTGGAATAATTTATGCCAGACACAACCCATCAAGAAGAGTTTTCTACAACTGAGGCACGTCAGGGTCGTCGCCGGACGGGCTTGTTGAGCGTTTTGGGGATAGGTATCGTCGTCGCTCTTGTCGGCATGTTGTTGGTGCTGGCATTTACCGGCATGTTCGCGCCTGCCAGCGTCTGACATATCTCGAATTCAAGAACAAAGGCCGCCCGTACATTATAATGTACGGGCGGCCTTTTGAATCCGCGACATCAGAAGTTTAGGCGTCCACCCGCTTTACGTTGGCGGGATGGAAGAACAACGCCTGGCCGATCGCGGCCTTCACAGTATTTTCCTGGAAGGGCTTTGGAATCAGGTAGGTCGGCTCCGGGCGCTCACCCGTCAGCAGGCGTTCGGGGAAGGCCGTGATGAAAATGATCGGCACGTCATGATCGGCCAAAATGTCGTGGGCGGCATCAATACCGGACGATCCATCTGCAAGTTGGATGTCACAGAGAACCAGTCCTGGCGGATTCGCGCCGAAGAGAGAGAGCGCTTCGCGATGCGTGGTTGCGATACCGGTGACCGTATGGCCGAGGTCTTCGACCAGACTTTCAAGATCTGCAGCAATAATGGGTTCATCCTCAATTATGAGAACTTTCGTAGCGAGCTCGCCTTCAATTTCTCTTTGAGCATCTTGTTCGAGAACACGCTGCTCTTTTTCAGAAATTCCGAGGATGTAAGCTGCGTCCGAAGCAGAAAATCCCTCAAGGGCTGTCAGCAGGAAAGCTTGCCGCTGGATGGGTGCAAGTGACTGCAGTCGCTTGTCTGCAGGATCGCCTTTGTTGCTATCTTTTCCTTCAAGCTGGGCGCCTGTCGTGCCCCAGATGACGTGGAAAAAGCGGTACAGCGAAAGACGAGAATCCTCCACGTTGTCGACAACTTCAGGATTTTCGACGAGCGCTTGAAGTGACGCGCGAATATACGCGTCTCCGCTGTCTTGACTGCCTGTTAGCGCCCGGGCGTACCGGCGCAAGAATGGCAGATGGGGGGCAAACGATTGTACCAAACTCATTGGGAACCTCTCTTCTGGGACCGCATTAACAATTCGTGAAAGCTGCTTCGGTTCCACACTAGTGCAAAATACTGCATTAGTGTGGAACTTATATGGTGCCGGATTGTTTAACTATCAGACTCATATAGTTAGGTATCAGATCGTGAATCAGGATAGTTTGGACGGAATGGAAAAGAACGGACGCAAAAACTCCGTCAAATCCGACCTCGGCAGTAAGAGGCGGACGCAGCGCATTGGTGAACAATTGCGCCGCGTGTATGACGAAGTAGCGCAAGAAGATGTGCCCGATGAGTTCCTGCGGCTTCTCGAAGAAGCCGATAGGGCTCGGCCATCTTCCACCTCAGACAAATCCTGAGGCGGCTTCCATGACAGACAATACGGAAAAACTCAGCGATCCTGAATTCAAACGCGAACTTGCTGCGCTAATCCCACATTTGCGGGCTTTCGCGCGCAGCTTGTGCGGAGATGCAACGCTTGCGGATGACCTTGCACAGGATGCAATGCTGAAAGCGTGGAATGCGCGACAATCCTTTCAAGCCGGCACGAATATGAAGGCGTGGGCCTTCACGATTCTCCGAAATGTTTTCTATTCAGAAAAACGCCGGTCTTGGCGCCGCACCCCACTTGATCCTGAAGTTGCAGAAGCAACGCTGGTGTCGAACAGTAACCCATCCGACACGCTCGATCTGCTCGCCATGCGCAATGCCCTCGGCAGGCTGCCAATTGATCAGCGTGAAGCTCTCATTCTCGTCGGTGCTGGCGGTTTGCCCTATGAGGAAGCTGCGGAGATTTGCGGCGTGGCTGTCGGAACGATCAAAAGCCGGGTGTCTCGGGCCAGGAAAGCCGTCGTCGAGATTCTGGAATCAAATGGGGCGGGATTCAGCGACGACTCCGAAATGAGGGCGGAAGACGCCTTCAATGACATCATGCGGCAGGCAGATGATATTGCCGGTGTCGGGTAACCAAGGTGGGCTAGACCAGGGGGAGAGCAAGGGCGCAAACGCGGCACCTTTGCGCAATAAGCTCGTTTTGACGCTGGCAGCTGCGCTGACACCAGTACTCCTGCTGTCTGCGTTCAAGGCCTATATCGACGCCCGGGATATTCGGGAAAGCCAAGCTCAAAACCTTGTCGTCGTTGCAGGCGCAGCCATTGATGGTGTGAACCAGTCGCTACAGCAAGCAGAGCTATTGCTCTCGCTATATGAACCGCGATTGACGGCGGGCGAGTGTAGCGGTGTCTACAACGAATTGTTTGAATATCTGCCGTCGCTCACCAATGTCGTGGCGTTTGACAAGGACAGTGAAGTTGTCTGCGCCAGTGTAGGTACACCCACACTCAGTCGTGACAATCAGGTTCTGCATGACAGATTGCGAGCCGGAGGAGACTCCTTTGCTCGGAGTGATGCATTCTTCGGATCCGCAAGTGACGAGTGGCTCTTTGCGCTCAATAAACGCGTCGAAGACGAAGCCGGAAATTTTGTGGGCATCCACACATTTGCATTGAGTGCAATTGAGCTCGCCAATCTTGTTCAGGCCGGCTATCTGCCCGATTACGTTTCCCTTTCCATCGCGGATGAGACGGGCAGGGTGTTTGGAGATCCCATTATTGGGCCGATCCCGTCCGAATGGATTGAGCAGGTGAAGGAAACTCGTGCCGCCCAATTGTTCCGGGCAGAGCAGAGCGGTGGCGGTTCCACTGATGTTGTGCTGCGACCTGTCGGCGATTCCAACATATTCGCAGTAATCGCGCGTCCCTCCTACGGTTTGTGGAATGATTTCTTTTTGCGGCCCGCGACTTCGTTCGGGCTACCCTTACTTGCGTTCGCAGTAACACTGCTGGCGGCTTGGATGGCGATTGATGGATTGGTGCTGAGGTGGATCTCCCGCCTGACCCGCACAGTTCGTATCTATGGTGCGGGGCGGTATCAATTCAAAGCGGGTAATTCTTTTGTCGATGCCCCTTCGGAGATTCGCAATCTGGCGACCGCGATGGAGGTCATGGCGAAAGATATCGACCACCGAGACCAAGATCTCAAAGAGGCTATCTCCACGCGCGATGCGGCCGTGAAAGAGATTCACCATCGTGTGAAGAACAATCTCCAGATTGTTACAAGCTTCTTGAACTTGCAGGGTCGACAGTTAAAAGACCCACAGGCCCGGGATGCAATTGCGGCGACGCGCCACCGTATCGATGCGTTGGCGATTGTACACCAGACATTGTACCAGAATGAGCGCCTGGAAACCGTCGATATGCGACCCTTCCTTACCGGACTTCTCAATCATCTTTCAGATGCGTTGGGCATGTCAGAGGCGGGCATAAACCTCGTCCAATCATATGCCGAAATCCAGCGGGATGCCGACGATGCCATTCCGATGGCGTTGTTCATTGTCGAGGCAGTCACCAACGCGATGAAGTATGCTTTTGAAGAAGACGGCGGCGAAGTTGCTGTGCGCCTTTCATTGGTAGACGAAAAGGTCATTCTCGAAATCAGAGACACGGGTCTCGGCTATGACTCAGCGGATGAGGACTCCGGACTGGGTTCCAAGCTCATGGTCGCTTTTGCACGACAATTGTCTGCGGAATTCACGACCGAAGCGCGACCAGGACTGGGCTGCTCGCATAAGCTTGTCATGGATATTTAGGTAGAAGAGCAGCATCCAGTCCGCCCCGCGTGTTAGCATGCAGAACCGCGCGGAACTCGCATCGCTTGGATGCGNNAGGTTGTTTATGGTCAACGCAGTACACCCCCGGATAGACATTCAACGCCAATCCCGTAGTTTGAGCTCTCACCTTGAAATTTTTCGTCGTTTGAATGGCCCGCGTCGCGTTGGCGCGATGTTGTCTGTGCTGATTATTGGACTTGGGCAGATCTGGACCTGTTTGCGCAAACACACAGAGCTGATGCGCACCAGCAAGCGAACACGAGTTTTGCTGATCTCCTATTCCGGCCAAGTGGTTCATTCCACACAATAGGTAGTTCTTGCTGCCCTGTGAGTACCGCTCACTTCCAACATACGAGCAAAAAAAGACACGCTCGATCTGAGCGTGTCTTTTCAGGCTTGGTTTGCGGCCCGCTTAGTCGTTGATGTCTTCTTCAACGTCTCGTGCGGTATCCTGGATGACTTCGCCACCGGCTTCGACATCCTTGCCAACGCCGTCGACAGTGTTGCAGGCAGCCAGCAGGGTGGCCAGGGCGCCCAAGGCACCGAGTGTTGCGATCTTCACGGTATTTTTCATGATAATTCCTTTCCGCTTTAAGCAGTAAACAAACGTTACCCGTGTCCCTTAGTTCCAATGGTCGATCAAAAAATAATCGGGAACTCGGATGCCTGCGACCGGGTTGTACTGTCATCGTATCGACCACGACGCGTCGATTTGTTTGATAGAAGGAGTTATTGTCATGCTCGGTTGGGCAATCGCATTTTTCGTATTGGCGTTGATCGCCGCAGTTCTCGGCTTTGGCGGCATCGCTGGTGCTTCGGCAGGTATAGCCAAAATCCTGTTCTTCGTATTCCTCGTTCTTTTGGTCCTATCCTTTGTTGCGCGGGCCGTCCGTGGGCGAAATGTGACCTAGTGAGGTTTGCATCTTTTTGAAAAGGGCGTTGCGACTGCAGCGCCCTTTTTTGTGCTTTCTTTATATAAAGACCGCAATGGAACTATTTTCCTGCAGCGGCGTAGGTAAATTAAGGGGTCACCGGGAGGAGGTATAGGCTGTGAAAGAATACATGGCTTCCCCGGATGCTCCAGACAACAAGCGGGATGTGGTGCGCAATTGGGCCATCACCGGAATATTCTGGATCCTCGCGCTTGGGACACTGAGTCTTGCCCAAGGTGTATTTGTTCCAATTATCTCCGCATTTGTTCTTGCGCTGACTTTCAGTCCTGTGAGGCGCGCACTTGGCCGGATAGGAATTCCTGCGGGTGCCGCAGCTGGCATAATCATGGTCAGTCTTCTCGTTGTGTTCGGAGTCCTGTTCTACTTCATATCTGAAGCTCTACAGCAGTATATGAGTGACGCGCCGACTTTCGCTGCTGAAGTTCGCCGCGAATTAAGTGGTCTTTTTGGTACAATTGAGCCGGTATTGAAGGCTGGCGATCAGATTGATGCGCTTACAAGTCAGGGTAAACAGCAAACAGTCGCGATACGAGAGCCAGGTTTCGTCAGTGTAATGACCCAAGCCACGCCGGCTGTGGTCAGCCAATTGATCGTGACGTTGACGTTGAGCTTCTTCCTGATCGCATCGGGTGACATGTTCTATGAGAAGCTTGTGCAGGTCATGCCCAAGCTCAAGGACAAGCGACGAGCGTTGGCAGCTGCACGCACTATAGAAAACCAACTTTCAACTTATCTCTTCACCATTACAGCGATCAATGCAGTGCTCGGCATGATCATCGGTTCGGTTATGTGGGCGATCGGGATGCCCAATCCGCTGCTGTTCGGGTTGGGCGCATTCTTGCTCAATTATATTCCGTACATTGGTTCCATCGGAGGAATCACGGTTTCGCTCGTGACTGGTTTGGTGACCTTTGACAACACTCTCCAGGCGCTACTGCCCGCGCTGCTTTATTGGCTGATAAACACCATAGAAGGTCAGTTTTTAACGCCCGTGCTGGTGGGGCGCCGCCTCAAGCTGAACGCGGTCGTCGTATTCATTTCATTTGCGTTGTGGGCCTGGGTTTGGTCATTTATGGGAATGTTGTTGTCGACGCCGATCCTGCTAATGGCAAAAGTCGTGTCCGACAATGTGAATGGATTGGAGAGCTTCGGAAAATTCCTGGGTGATCGGGACGACCTGTCCGGTTCGGATTCACGATTGATGAAGTTCGTGTTCCGCCAAAAAGATACTCCACTTTCAGAAGAAGGGTGAGTCCCCCTCAGCCGTCGGGCATCACCATGGCCACGTGCGACAAGACAATACGTGCCGGCCTTCGGGCCGAGAACTCGATACCCTCAATCAAGGACATAACCACACCTGATTCAGATACTTCTCGGAGTGGAATTTGGAAAGTCGATGTTCCCTTCTCTCCGACGTCCCGGACAAGCTCGGACAAGCTGCCTATCTCATGCCGGCCGGACTCGGAAAGTACAGCTAGAACAATGTTACCTGCATCCTGCTGAGAAACGTCCAAAGTCAAGGTGAAACAGAAACCAGCGTTGACCTCCCGAGTCAGGTCCAGTCTCTCGTGTGAGAAAAGGACAGGCGCAAAGGAGTTACCCTTCCAAACGATCTCGATGGCATTTTCCTGTTGTCCCAAATCAGCAGACTTGAGCATTATCGCTCCCGCAGCAGAGATGGCTTCGCCGCCATGCCAAGGTTTCCCAATTTCACTATTCTCAAGGTGCACCGTCCAACTTCCTGCGGTTCGGCCTAACTCAAAAATTGTGCCATGGTCGGGCTGGGTGACGACACCGTCTTCATGTAGTATCCGCAGGTTCCCACAGTCCTTCATGGATAGTCCGAACCCGAACGGAAACAGGGGATCATAGGGCTGCGAATCCATATTGAGCGCGTATTGATCCGCATATTGAGGCCAGGAAAAAGATAGTTTGCCGGAGAAGTCGAGACCATTCGTTGCAAACAGCACATCAGCGAGTGCGCCTGCCTGAGTGCCGGGAAGAAATGCTGCGATGAAGGCGTCGGACGCATTCAATGATGGATTGACCCAAAGCGGTCGCCCAGAGAGGAAGATGCAGATGGTGGGGATGCCGGCCTTGCGCAACCGTTTGAGCGTGTCGGCATCTTTCTTGTCTCGGGGCTGAAAATCCAGCGTCGACAGGTCTCCGCGAAACTCGGCATAGGGGGGCTCTCCAAACACGTGAATGGCAATGTCCGGAGAGTCTTTGATGCGCCCGTCGGGTGAATAGATAATTGTCCCGCCATGCTCTTGGCCCACCCGTCGAATTCCCGCCAGAAAGGTTTCGGCATGCGGATAGTCGGTCGGATTGAGATTACCGCCCTGCCAGGAGAGCGACCACCCTCCGCACATCATGCCGAGATCATCCGCAGCGGGACCCGTCACCAGGATTCTTTGATTCGACTGCAAAGGCAAAACATTGTTCGCATTCTTCAGCAAAACGGCAGACTTCTGGACGGCGACAGCGGCAAGTTCCGTATGGGCCGTGCACCCAACAATATTTCCCCTCACAGCTAGGGCTCGTTCGCTGGGAGTGGGTTGAGTACACAGGCCTGCACGCATTTTTAGCCTGAGAACCCGGCGGACCGCATCGTCCAGACGCTCCTGGGTAATTCGTCCGGACTCAAGGTGGCGCAATAGGGACTCATGCAGGCCCTTCCAGCTGTCGGGGGCCATATACATATCGAGGCCCGCCATCAACGCGTCCGGGCAATCAGTTGGGGTGGCGCCCTCTATTTGCCCGTGCCCGTCCCAATCTCCCACAACCACACCATCGAAGCCCCAATGGGCTTTTAGAAGGTCGGTGAGAAAGGCTTTGTGTCCGTGCATTTTACGACCGCCCCAACTCGAAAAAGAGGCCATCACAGTCTGCACTCCAGCTTCGAGAGTGGCGTAGTAGCCGGCGGCGTGGACCTCGCGTAACTCGGCTTCTGTGGCGATCGTTTCGCCCTGGTCCCGCCCCCCCTGAGTGCCACCATCACCAATGAAGTGTTTCGCGCAAGCGAGTATCTTGGTGTCACCGAGGAATTTCTCGTTGCCCGAAATGCCTTGTAGGCCTCGGACCAGGGCGGCGCTTAGCTCGGCGACTAATTGGGGGGATTCCGAATAGGACTCATAGGCCCGGCCCCACCGGCTGTCGCGTGCGACGGCGACGGTCGGAGAGAATGCCCAATCCATACCTGATGCACGTACTTCACGTGCGGTGGCGGCGCCTATGCGTTCCACCAGTTCTGCATCCCGCGTGGCACCCAGTCCGACATTATGTGGGAAGACTGTTGCCCCGATCAGATTGTTGTGGCCGTGAACAGCATCGGTGCCCCACAGTATCGGAATGCGGGGGCCATCTGCACACATGGATGCCGCCCAAAATGCATCGGCGAGTTCCAGCCAATCGGCGAGGCTGGCACGTTGATTTCCGTTTGGTGCAGAATTGCCGCCATTCAGCACTGAACCGAGATGATAGGCGGCGACATCCTCAGGCGTCACTGAAGCAATATCGGCCTGAATAATTTGCCCTACCTTTTGCGCGGGTGTCAGCCACTCCAGAATTCGTTCAATCAGGGCCTCTGTTTTCTCGGACTGCAGGCGTGGCGTTTGCGCCTTCGGCCAATCGGACAGAGCAAGCGTGGAAGTAGACCAGTCAGTCACAAATTAAGTCCGACATCGGATTTATGTGTTCGTTCCTCGTCGGGAGAGTAGTCTTCCGGGTAATCTCTCATCTGGTCATACCAGTTAAGCTTCAGGAATACGCTGGTGATGAGCACAACTGAAAGAGCTGCAAGCATTTTGGGCCAGTCTTGAATCACAAGGAAAATAGGGACGCAGACCAGGGCAGTCTGCCAGACAATTCCCACGGCTACATTAATCAAGTCACGCTTCAAGTTCGTATTGGGGGAGACAGTTCGGCCGGCGGCCGCGAGTGAGTCGGCGACAGGCCCCCAAAGGCCCCATGGGCGCGTCTTCAAGTAGAATCGCTGCAATGTTTCCATATTGGTCGGCTTGGTCACCAGAGATCCGACCACCACGGCGATAAGGCACGCTACGAAGAAGAATGGGAAAGCCTGCAACGGATTGATGTCCACCTGTGGCATGCCTAACCCCAGCGCAAACACGATACCCGTCAGCATGCCCCAGAAGTAACCGTAACCATTCATGCGCCACCAGTACCATTTCACGACATTGGCGGCTGTGTATCCGCCATAAAGCCCTGCCGTGATCCAGTTGATGACATTATCGATGCTGGTCAGGAACACTCCGATGAGCGTGCCAATGATCACGAAGACCGTGGACACGAGGTAGCTGATCCTGAGATACGTCTTCTCAGACGCATTCGGTTTAATGTATTTGCGATAGATGTCATTTACGACATATGCGGGGGCGGCGTTAAGGGGGGCGGCGAAGCTGGACATGAAGGCAGCCAGCAATCCGGCGAGGGTAAGGCCGAGCAGCCCGACTGGAATGAATTCACGTAGTGCAAATGGCAGTACGGCCTCAAAGTCCGCATCTGTGCCCATGTCCCTCAAATATGGACTGAAATAGACCAGAGCGAGAATCGTCAGACCGGTGATCAGCAAATAACGCGGGACATTCAGCACAATGCTGACCAGCGCGCTCATCTTGGCGGCTTCGACCGGAGTGCGGGCTGAAAGGATGCGCTGCATATCATAGTTTGGGGCCGGCCCGGCAAGTGATGTGAAGATGCCCTTCAGCAAGACAAGCATGAAGAATATTGAAAACAGCGAGTAGCCCTCACTCGCTATCTTGGTATCTGCGGAGGGCAGCAGATTGGACCAATCGAGACCAAGCCTCCATCCAAAAAAGGGATTGCCCCACCCTTCGGGGACTGCCGCAGCCAGCGTATCCGGCGCCACATGCATCATGGCGATCACGGCAATACCGACACTGGCAACCGTGACGACGAGGAATTGTATGACTTCGGTAAATACTACCGAATACATGCCGCCCTTGATGACATAGAGCGACGTAAGAAAGATCAGGACAACGCCGAAAACCTTCTCATTGAGTGAGATCATGGCGGCTTCTCTCTGGGCCAGAAGGTCACCGGCGAGATTGGGCGCCTTCAGGGCGGTAGGCAGGAAAACGTCGAGCTGAAGAAGGCCCGCCAAGTCTAGCGGGATGAACTGGACCGCGAGCTTGCCGATACCGAGGAAGCCGTAGGCCATGTAGGCAAGCACCAAGATCAATGCGAACAACACAACAATCAAATGGCTTAACCGCGCGGCTGGGCCATCGCCGAACCGGAAGGTGATCCACTCTGCCCCGGTCATCGCGCCCGACCGGCGCAACCAGATGGAGAGGAAGACCATCAGAAATACCTGGTTGAAGACGGGCCAGAGCCATGGGATCCAGACGCTTTTCAAACCATAAACGAATAGGATGGATACGAGCCACATCGTGCCAGCCACATCGAACATACCAGAGGCGTTCGACAGGCCCAGCGCATACCAAGGCAACCGATTGCCACCAAGAAAGTAGCTCCGCATACCCTTATTGGCCCGGGTAGAAATCCAGAAGCCGATAAATAGCGTCAAGCCGATGTATGCCGCGATCACGGCCATATCAATCGGATGTAGACTCACGGTCCCCGACTCCTAGTTCGTGCGCGCGGTTCGCCCGGGCGGGCGACGGTGCACCGAATTCCTCCTTGCAGGCAAATGGGCTTTGGTCGCCAACATTCTGTGCGTGCCTGACCATGAGAACATTCAATACAACCGGTTTCATTGCAAGCGATCATGGTGTTTGATGACCAGATCGTTCCATCATTCGGGTGAGTTGCCCCGACGCGGAGCCTCAAAAAGTCGAAATGGCTCGTAGGAGAATTTCAATGGCTCAGATCAGGGATGTCGCGAAACTGGCTGCTGTCTCCCCCGCCACAGTGTCGCGGGCATTTTCAGATCCGAGCAAACTGTCTACGACGACGCTCGAACGCGTCCTGGCCGCCGCTGAAGAACTCAAATACAAGCCGAGCTCATTGGCTCAACTGTTCCGTGAGAAGCGGACCAATACAGTGCTTGTCATGGTCCCAGACATTGCAAACGTCCTGTTCGCGAGAGTTGTCTCGGGCATTGAGCGTGTCGCGGTAGAGAACAAGTTCAATTTGATCGTGTCTGACACCGGAGACGATGCGGCCATCGAGTCCGTTGGTGTGGAGATGGTGGAAACCTATCGCGCCGATGGCGTGATCCAGCTGGGCGAGCGGCCGCTGGACCAGTTGCATCATGAGGGTGAACACTGCGCGATTCCCTTCGTGCAGGCGATCAGCGCCGATCCGCGCGGTCGGTATCCGACCGTCGGTATCGATGATCGCAGCGCCGCGGCAATGATGGCGGAACACCTTATGGCGTCAGGCCATCGTCGGATCGGAGTGTTGGCAGGCCTGAAAGACCGACTGGTAACGCGAGAGCGGCTGACGGGTATTCGCGATGCGTTGGCTGCACGGGAACTACTGCTCGACGAGACCATGGTGGCATATGGGCCCTACTCGATGGCGGGTGGGGAGAGTTCGGCCATGCGCCTATTATCACGCAAGCCGAATGTGTCGGCGCTATTCTGTCTGAGTGATGAGATCGCGATTGGCGCAATCCGCGCGGCGCATGATCTTGGTTTCAACCTGCCGAACGACCTGTCGATCTCCGGCTTCGACAACATTGAATTCGGAAAATACTGTACGCCGCCCCTGACCACTGTGATGCAGCCTGCGGAAAAAATAGGAGAAGTAGCCATGACCCTTATGTGTGACATTCTCAGAGGCCACGCTGTGACGGGGATACACGAAATGCTTGCAACCGAATTGGTGGCCAGAGCGAGTGTTCGAGAGGTTGGCTAACCGGGTGGATTGAAAATGTCGTGCGCGCGGTCCCAGTGGGGAACGAGGTCAGTCCAGATACCTATTTAGGAACAGAAGATGATCGGCCCATCGCGCATGTCGTCAGCGAAAGGCCCAAGCCAAGAATGAGGAGATGGAGGCGCAGGTTGGTGCCAATCAAAACAGGCTCGGTAGTGTGAGAGACAGCGCGGGCACGAATGTAATGATCATGAGCGCGAGCAGAAGCGCGCCATAGAAGGGCCAGATCGTCTTCACAGCCTGTTCCACCGGAACTTTTCCGACCGCAGACCCAACAAATAGCACCGATCCCACTGGCGGCGTCACAAGCCCGATCCCTAAATTCAGCATCATGACAATGCCAAAGTGAACTGGATCGACGCCCACTTCCATGACTACCGGCAACAAGATCGGAGTTGTGATGATGATGAGAGGCGACATGTCCATGAATGTGCCGAGCACAAGCAGGATGACATTCACGATGAGAAGGACAAGTATCGGATTGCTGGTGGCGGACGTAATCATGTCAGCCAGCTTCGCTGGTGCTTCAAGGATGGCGAGCGCGTAGCCGAATGCAGTCGCTGCACCGATGATAAGCAGCACCATCGCCGTGATCTTTACCGATTGCATGGCGGCTTCAAAAAAGCGCTTCCATCCCAGCGTTCGATAGACCAGAGCTCCGATAGCGATCGTGTAGATGACCGCAATGGCAGAAGATTCCGTGGCGGTGAAGATACCTGACAGAATGCCGCCCATGATGATGATCGCTGTCATCAGGCCGGGGATGGCGAACAGGAGCGCGCGCGTAAAGCTACGCCAGCCAGGAAAGGCACCGCTGGCATAGCCACGCAGGACAGCGACGCGCCAGGCGACGAACATAAGCAAGGCTGCGGTCATCACGCCGGGCACGATACCAGCCAGGAACAAATCTCCGATCGACACGCCGATCCCGCTGGCGGCGGAATATATAATCATGTTGTGTGAGGGCGGAATGAGTAGGCCGACAATGGCGGCGGTAACGGTGACATTGACGGTATAATCGCCATCATATCCACGCTCACGCATCAAGGGCATCAGCGTGGATCCCATAGCCGAAGCGCTGGCAATCGCGGAGCCGGAGACAGCGCCAAACATGGTGGACGCCCCAACATTTACGAGGCCGAGTCCGCCTCGTGTGCGCCCGAAAGCGCCTTCGGCAACTTCGACCAATCGCTTTGCGATGCCTGACCTGTACATGAGGTCCCCAGCGAAGATGAAGAAGGGAATCGCCATCAGCGTAAAGACACTGACGCCGGCCGCCATGCGTTGGAAAACCACGACCATCGGGATGTCGAGGGCAAGGAACGTCGCCATGGCCGACCCGAGTAGAGAATATGCGACCGGCACGCCAAGCGCGAGCAGAACGACCAGAACACTGACCAGAATGATCAACTCCATCTTGGGTCCTCCTCATCTGTAATTTTTTCGCCGGAAAGTTCTTCGAATATGCGTTCGAGCGAGAACACCGCCATCAAGGCGCCCGCAATAGGTAAGCCGAGATAGGCCAATCCCCGAGGCAGTCCGAGCGAGGGAATGACATGACTCCAGGTCTTGGCAACCAATTGGCCGCCCCAGACCAGCATTGCCAGCCCACACCCGCCGACGATGATGTTTGAAATGATCCGCATCCAGAGTCGCGTCTTTGGACCAACTGCATTTTCAAGCGCCACGATTCGGATGTGGAAGCCTTCCCGGACGCCTGCGGCGGCCGCGAGCGATACATACCAGATCATCAGGGCGAGGGAGGCTTGTTCAGACCAGGAAGGGCTGGAATTCAAGACATATCGGCCGAAGACTTGCCACCCAATGATCAGCGTCATTAGGACCAGTCCGACTGCTGCAACTCGCACCAGCCAGTCTGCAGTGAAATGCGTGATATTAGTCAGGAGGCGTATCATGCGTCAGGCCTTAGCGCTTCGATTTCTGCAACAATCTCTTTCTGGGTGTCGGTTCTGACGAAACGATCCCAGACCGGACGCATTTTCTGCTGAAAGGCACCTAAATCTGCCACTTCATTCACCGACACACCCGCAGCGATGATCTTTTCACGGGACTCGGCGACGCGCTCATCCCAGAGTTTGCGCATGAAGGGTACGGAATCACGAGCCGACTGTTGGACCAGCGTCTTGTCGCTATCAGAAAGCTTTCGCCAACGGCTGGCCGACATGACCAGGACTTCAGGCGCGATGATGTGCCGAGTAAGACTATAGAAGGGCGCAGCTTCGAAATGGCGGCCACTTTCGAAGGATGGCCAGTTGTTCTCTGCACCATCAATCACGCCCTGGACCAGTGCCTGATAGACTTCACCGAGCGACATAGGCGTTGCGTCGGCGCCGAGTGCCTTGATCATGGCGACGTAGAGGTCGGAATTCGGCACGCGTATTTTCATGCCAGCCATATCGTCTGGTGACAGTATTGGCTTGCGCGTGTTGTAGAAGCTGCGTTCGCCAGAATCGTAGAAGCATAGGCCGATGAGATCGTGCGGCGCGAGCGAGTCGAGAATTCGGTCGCCTGCAGGTCCGTCGAGTGCCGTCCGCATATGGGAAGTTGAGGAAAACAGGAACGGAAGCGCAGGGATGGTCGTCAGGGGTTCGATCGAGTTAAGCGGTGCGAGGTTTACCCGGTTCAGGTCAAGACCCCCGAACGAGGTGATTTCTAGCGTGTCGCGCTCCGAGCCGAGCTGTCCGCCCGCGTACATCTTGATACGAAGCCTGCCCCCGCTGCGCTCGTCCAACAGGCGCCCCATTTCCTTAACGGCCTGAACGGTCGGATATTCTTCCGGATGAGAGTCTGCACTCAGCAAATCCCGGCCCGAACTCTGATTGCACGCAGCCAAACTTGTGGCGGCTGCCATGCTGATCAGGGCTTGCCGACGTGAGATAACTGGTATGCCACGCATCATGGACGCGCCGCACGTACAGTCGTGTAAAGGAACTGATCCCGCCTCATATCTCTCCTCCCCGGTACGGCCATTTCAAAGGCCTCTTTTAGAGAGGCGGCTCGTGCGGTCACCACCCATGGTAACCGGTGTCATTTATTCTGCAAGGTGCCTGGCCAACTTTAATGCGGCCAACGTTCAGCCAGCACTTCCACTTGCCCGTCTTTCGACTGTACTTCCATGGCCGGGTTTTTTGGCATGCCGTCGGCGAACAATTCATAGATGATGCTGCCATCGATTTGCGTACTCTCGATGATTCGGACCGGCTCAGCCGCGCCTGCTGCCGTGGCGGCGGCTTGAACGTCTGCAGGTACGGCGGTCCAGGGTAGGTCCCGCTGAATTTCAACAACTTCTGCAACGCCGTCGGCGTACAGGATATCAAGTTCGATTTCGGATCCGTCGGCGCGTTCACCTTCGACATCGAAATAGACGCGCTGGCCGCGTTCCTTTCGAAGCACTTCCAGTACCGTCATGTCGGGCATGGCCTCGGAGACGGCAGATTGCACCGGTCCGGGCAGGTCTGTGGGCGCCACTTCGGTAACAATGTCGCCTTGGCTTTGAGGTTCGGGCACTTGAGTTGGTGAGCAGGCCGACAGAATGCCGGCAGCGACGATGATGTGAGTGGCAGATTTCATGGATCAGGTCCCCCATTGAGTGAAAGGTACTTTGGCGAAGAGTTCCCTTTCGCCTTTGCGCGGGTCATTCTCGAGCCGGGTCGTGGTGCCGAATACCAGTGTCTCCCGGTTTGGCAGCGTATGTCGAGACCAGTCCGGCAACCCGGGATGATTGGGCTGGCCTTCCCTGGCCATGGAGATGAAGGCGCGAGACAGTTCGTCTGCGACGCGTGCATACTCGCCTGTTGAGGGAACCTTTGTGCCGCCATACGTGCCGGATTGGTCCAAATTGTCGAAGGCAAAGGCGATGTCCATCGTGTGCGGTGCGCCCCATTTTCCGCCCTCTACTGGCGAGCCGAGGTTGAACTGGTAAACCCAGGTCGGGCCGTTCTCAGCCGCGCGCATATCTGCCTCTTCCACCTGTCCGCGCCACGACCGCCCGGCCGTAGTGGCTGCAAAAAATACATCACTCGGCGAATAGGATGGGTAGAGGGCACGATACTCCATTACGACATCGTCTGGGTCGATGTCGCACCGCATATGATCTGCTAGAAGTGTTCGAACGTCCGACCAATCGAGGTGGAATGTGTCAGGATGCTTTGCGCCAATCAGGTTTCGAGTCTCGTCCTTCGTGTTCCCGAGGATCATGGGGATCGATGAGGACTGTCCCGGAGCGCCAGGCCAAAAGGGATGGCGGTTGAGAAAACGTCCATCCAGGACAGGACCAAAATACAGACCGTGCTCCGGATTGACCGGATCACGCGTTGCGAGTGCGTCAATGAGGGTTTCCATCGGAGCTGCTCGCAACGCAGTTGTGTCTTCTGGTGCGATGCCGAGGGTGTCGAGATAGGCTTGTGCGCGAAGCTGGCCGTTCAAGGGACCACAGGCGGTGACTTGTTGACCGCTCATTGTGGCTGCGGAATGAAACAGGCCTCGGGCGGACGGCGCGGCCATCAGGGTGGCAATCTTTGCCCCCCCACCGGACTGACCAAAGACGAAGACTCGCGACGGATCCCCTCCGACGGCGGCCGCATTGTCGCGTACCCATTCAAGTGCAAGCACAAGATCCCACATGCCGGCATTGCCGGAGTGAGGAAAATCCTTATTGAGTCGACTAAGCGACAGGTACCCAAACGCATTCAGCCGATGGTTCACCGTGATCACGACCACGTCACCCTTGGTCGCCAGGTTCGTCCCGTCATAGAGCGGTGAAGATCCGGAACCGCTGGCATAGGCTCCACCATGGAAATAGACCATGATCGGACGATTGCCACCATCGGCCAGACCTGGCGTCCAGATATTCAGGAACAGGCAATCTTCGCTGACATTCTCCACATTTCCCAATTGCGGAGCAGTCGCCCCATACTCGGTCGCGTCCCGCGTATCCGCCCAAGGGGCGGGGGGGCGTGGCTTGGCAAAACGCGTTGGCGCCGTGTCCGCGCCATAGCGGACGCTCTTGAAGATATTGACTGCCTTGTGGCGATAGCCGCGAACCTTTCCGTGTGTGGTGGCGGCGACAGGGTGTTCGGATGGCTTGCCCGCGAGCCCCATGAGCGGAGAACTGAGTGCAAGCGCGGCGGTGCCGCGAGTAAAGGCCCGTCGGTTCATCGTCATGTTTCAAGCCCTCCCTGCTTCACTGGTCTAGCGGCGCACGTCCAGATCCGTTTGCGTCAAAAGAATTTCCACCTCCCCAACACTC
The DNA here is from genome assembly GCF_002388935.1 of Hyphomonas sp. UBA4494. NCBI lineage: Bacteria > Pseudomonadati > Pseudomonadota > Alphaproteobacteria > Hyphomonadales > Hyphomonadaceae > Hyphomonas > Hyphomonas sp. UBA4494. Next base: position 73,547 of record NZ_DGNK01000031.1, on the reverse strand, counting down.
GTTCTGTTGTAATCTCCGGCCACGGAATGCTTGATCGTAGCTGCTGCCGTTGCGAAGTTTACAGTTTTCTGCGGCGTGTCACGAGAGATCAGGCCGTGCAGGATGCCGGCTGCATACGCATCGCCCCCACCGATTCGATCTACTATGCCGGGCAAGTCCATTTCCGGCGAATGCCAGGTGCCATCGCGTGTTGCCAGACGGCCTGTGAGGCGGTGGTGACTTGCGCCGACCTGCTCGCGTAATGTCGATGCGACATATTTCAATCGGGGGAACCGCGCGAAAGCAGTCTTCTCCGCATCCTCACGCCCAGGATATTTTTCTCCAAAAACGAGCTGTATGTCCAATTCATTGATAAAGGCGAGGGTGGCGTGTTCTAGCAATTGGGCCAGAATCTCCGGACCATTTCCGGACCAGCTTTTCCAGAGCTGTTCGCGATAGTTACCGTCGAATGAGACGTTCACACCCTGCGCGACAGCAGTGCGCGCTGCAGCCAATGCCGCATCAGCCGCATTGGGGCCCGTGGCTGGCGTGATGCCGGAAATGTGTAACCAGTCCGCATCTTCAAGCAATGTCAGCCAGTCATACGTCGCGGCGGGAGTCTCAACGAAGCTGCTTCCAGCCCGGTCATACGTAATACGAGATGGTCTTTGGACTGCCCCGGTTTCGAGAAAGTAGAGCCCGACCCGACCTTCGCGCCTCTGGATTGAATTGGTCTGAACGTCATGCGACCTCAAATCCCTGATCACCGCGTCAGCAAGCGGGTTTTGAGGCAAAGTACTGACCATGCGGGACGTGTGCCCGAACTGGGCGAGTGAGATGGCGACATTCGCCTCGGCGCCGCCGACATGCACGTTCAATGATGGCAATTGCATCAGACGTTGATTGTCGGACGCACTCATGCGGAGCAGGAGTTCTCCGAAGCAGACGATTGTGGCCGCCATGTCTGGTTAACCTTCCTCCCAGCTCAGCGGGCCAGCCAGCCGCCATCGACAGGAAGCGTAATGCCCTGCACGTAGTCGGATGCGCTCGATGACAAGAAGACCGCCGCGCCACCGAGATCGGACGGCTTACCCCAGCGACCTGCTGGAATACGGCCGAGAATTTCGGTGTTGCGCGTTTCATCGGCTTGCAAGGCCGCTGTATTGTTTGTCGCGAAGTAGCCGGGGGCAATCGCATTCACATTAATGCCGTGCTTGGCCCATTCATTGGCGAGGATCTTGGTAAGTCCGGCTACGCCGCTCTTGGAGGCAGTATAGGACGGCACGCGAATGCCACCTTGGAACGAGAGCATCGATGCGATGTTGACGATTTTGCCACCCTTGCTGGCGGCAATCATTTCACGTGCGACCGCCTGACTCAGGAAGAACAACGTACGAAGATTCACATTCATGACCGAATCCCACTCGTCAAAGGTGAAGTCGATCGAATCGTTGCGTTTGATGATACCGGCATTGTTGATGAGTATGTCCACGGCGCCGAGAGCTGACTTGGCTTCTGTGACGATAGTCTCTACACTGTCTGCCGAGCCGAGGTCTGCGAGGATCGAGTGCGTTTTGCAGCCGGTCCCAGCCAGCATGTCCAAGGTCTCTGACGGTGCGCTTCGGCCGACAAGGCAAATGTCTGCTCCCGCTTCCGCCAGCGCAACAGCCATGCCCTGGCCGAGGCCTGTGTTGGCTCCGGTGACAATGGCGCTCTTGCCTTCAAGCCTGAAGGGATTGGTCTTCATGGGTCGCTCCGAATGTCGTCTTGTTGCGATTGTTGTCCGCTCGGGGCCTAGGAGGCGAGTACCTGCTTTACATAGTCGGTGAGGGCCGCATCCTGGCTGTTTGCGAAGAAGAACTCCTGGAATTTCTCACCAGAGACTGCAGCCTTCAAGAGATCCTGATCGACTGACTTGAGGACGGCAAGCATGTCCTTGCAGGAGGCTTCCTTGAGCTTAGTGAGAATCCCGCGATTCTCAGCCATGACAGCGGCGCGTTCTCTCGGATAGCCTAGGCCCGGCTCACCCTCGAAAAGCTTACGATAACAGTCCTGGAGGTTGAGTTCAGCTGCCCAGCCGAAGCCCTTCGCGTACGGCATGGAAATCGCGTTGCCGTCATTGATCTGGGCGAACAGGAAGGCGTCTGTTGGATCGATGACAAGGCCACAGAATACGCCGGGCATTGCATTGCATGCGAGGTTGGAACCCATGCCTGTGCCGCAACCTGTAACAATGAAATCTGCTGCGTTTGAGTTGATCAGAATGCCAGCCATGATGCCGATCATTGGATAAGTCAGATGTGCCTCGTCGTCCGGGCCGGACATTCCGCAATGGGCAACGGAATGGCCGAGTGGCTCTGCAACTGAAGTAAGCGCGTCATGGACAATGCTGCTCTTCGCAGCCTGGCTATTTTCAATAATGAGCGCAATCTTCATGGGGGTATTCCTTTTGTTGCTTGAGTACTTCGCCTCGAAAAGCGTAGCTGGGATAGGGCGCGTCCGTGATCAGGTTCCGAATCTGGACCAGGACTGTCATCACCCCGGTGATCTTCGGTGTGGCGTGTTTGGTAACCGGTGTCATAACATCTGTGTTTCAGACTGACAACCGGTTGATCGGGCGAGAATTAGATTGTGCGGGTCGATTCTCGCACCACAAGCTCCAACTGAAAAGATTGTAGTTCCTGGTTGCCGCTTGAGCCTGCTCCACGCTTCACCAAGAGATCAGCGGCGGCGCGCCCAACTTCGCGGATAGGAGACCGAACCGTGGTAAGCGGCGGCCAGATCCTTGCGGATATTGGTGTATCGTCAAAACCGACAATCGAGAGGTCTTCGGGAATTCTCAAGCCAGCCTTCCGAGCGGCGACATAGACGCCAACGGCCATTTCATCATTACCGGCAAAGATAGCTGTGGGTCGGTCATGGCGGTTGAGAAGCCGCGTGGCACTGGTCACACCGGAATCAAATGTGTAGGCGCCTTCAACCGTCAATTCCGGAGCAAGTTCAAGGCCATAACCCTCAAGGCCGCGTTTGAACCCTGACAGGCGTTCGTGGGCCGAGCGGAATGTTTTTGGTCCGTGAATGTGCCCGATACGCTTGTGGCCGAGTTGTGCCAAATGCGCGGCGGCCATTTCTGCCCCCTGAGCATCCTGGGTCCGAATGCTGCGCGACGGAATGTCCAGTTCTAGTGAGGCGATGCGAACGTAATCGCATTCCTCCTCTCTTAAAATCTCGGCAAGTTCCTCATCTTCAGATACGGATGGAGTCAGGATTATGCCATGTGGTTTGTGTTGTAGGACGAAAGACCGGACGCGTTCGCGATAGCCTTCTTCCCCACGATCACAGGGCCGTAGGACCAGCTGAAAGGCGGTGTCCCCCAGCGTGTCGAGTATCCCGCGCTGCATATTGACGACATATTGCGGACTTGGATTGTCATAGACGAGGCCGATCAAGAATGACTTCCGGAAAGCCAGTGCGCGTGCCTGAGGATTTGGTGTGAAGCCCGTCTCAGCGATGATCTGCTTGACCTTCTTGCGCGTTTCCTCACGAACAAGCGGTGACTCATTGATGACACGAGACACGGTTTTCTTGGACACCTCCGCCATGCGGGCAATGTCTATAATTGTTACCTGAGACCGGTCTCGGACCGGTTTGGCCTCGTGTTCATCGTCGCTCATGGGAAAGCCTTGCTATGCGTCGTCTCTTTTTGACGTGATTTGGGGTGGCTTCAAGTCCCCTTGGCTTTCAAGCCGGAGTCCAGCGCTTCTGGAGCGGCAGGTTGCATCGTCTCCAAATCCCACAGGGCCGGATCAAAGGCGCGGTGGGTCGGACTCGCGGTCGGATATCCGCCGACTTGATTTTGACTGTCGATGATTTCACCGCGCCCCTCCGCCGTGTCGGCCAAAATGCGAACGTCCACTGAGTCCCTGTCCCAAGGGCGCGCGCCAGCGTTCTTCAGGACGTAGCGCTCAACCTGATTCGCAGCCAAAATTGGCAACCCTGCAACAATGTCAGAAGGTTCAGACTGTTCTGCAATCTGAGTGGAAGATGATGTGTAGCGCCCAAGCTCCGGCAATTCATGACCCCAGTGATCTATGGAGATGTTGCCGGACATGTGGAGGTCCAGGTCGCCATCGCCCCCAATCATGAGTAGCGGTAACCGTTCGCTGGTCGAGGGGCCCGCGCGCATCACGTTGCCGATCAGGTCCATTCGGCCCGTCTCCGCAGGCACGTCGCCCCATTCCAGTCCTTGCAGATTATAGTGAACGCCGCGCTGTCCGGGATTATAGATGAAATTGTTCACGATCGCGCCTTGTACGCCGCCCTTGAAAAGTGGGCTGCGCTCGAAATTGTGAGCGTATAGATTTCCGTAGATCAGGATATCGCTGACATTGTCATGTATGAGCGATCCCTTTGAGTGCTCTCCCTTCGCATGTGTCGAATGGGACAGACCTTCAGCGATGATGTTGTTGGTATAGGCGATTGTGTGTGATGTGCCTTCGCGCCAGTCTTTGGGAGTTTCGCCGGTGAAGCGTGGGCCGGAAGCGGACAGGTTTTCATCCGTCGCCCAGCTAAGCGAACAGTGGTCGACAATAACATTGTGAGCTGCGATCGTCGTGATCGCATCTATGTCTCGGCCGCTTCGTAAGCCTTCACCCAGATCGCCCGGGCGAATACGCATGTGCTGAACGATGATGTGGTCGCCGGTGATAACCATGCCACCACGTATAAGGGTAATGCCAGGTGACGGCGCGGTCTGGCCCGCAATTGTTGTGTTGGACGAGCTAACTCGCAAATTGTTGCCATCAAGATCAATGACGCCGCCCACTTCAAAAACGATGATTTTGGGACCATCGACCTCTAGCGCTGCTCTGAGTGTACCAGGTCCATCGGATTCCAAGCTTGTCACTCTGACGATTTCTCCGCCGCGCCCTCCCGCCGTCATTGCTGCTGGCCCGAGCGGACCCATCCACGGGGCAACTGGTACAGAGGCTGTTGTTTCAGTCTCCGCTGGAGCGACACCTAGCGGCTGTGCGGTGGCGCAGCCGGACAGGACCAACAGCGCTGACGCAGCAATCATTCTTGGGAAGGGAGCGTAATTCGGTCTCGCCATGGGTGTTTCCTCACTTCTTGTCCCCGGATTTGCCGACCGATTTCAAGTATTCGCTCGTTCCGGATCACTTTTTATCACTATGGAGGTTTGAAAATGACACCGGTTTC
>NZ_DGNK01000031.1:0-68280 GCF_002388935.1 Hyphomonas sp. UBA4494 | reverse complement strand
CGCCGGCAGTCTGGCTGAGTATCCGGGCACTGTGCCCCAATCTATTTCCGAGGCCTATTCCATACAGGATGCCGCCATCGATATGTGGCCCGACGAGCTAGCTGGTTGGAAAGTTGGCCGCATTAATGGGGCAGACATTGATCGTTATGGAACGGATCGCTTGGCGGGCCCGATTTTCAAATCGCAAATCCACAATCAGACTGTCGGAGTCATGGAAACCCCCGTTTATGCAGAAGGATTTTCGGCGGTTGAAGGGGAGTGTGTACTGATTGTCTTGTCCGATGCAGAACCTTCGAAGACCGAGTATTCCACAGAGGACGCGATCGCCTTGGTCGGCTCGATTCATGCGGGTGTAGAAATCGCCAGCAGCCCTTTTTCCGAAATCAACGATCACGGGCCGCTGGTGACAATATCTGATTTCGGCAACAATCATGGTCTGATCATTGGCGATGAATTGCCTGAATGGCGGTCTCTGGAATTTAACCGTTGGCCGTTTGAAACCACGATTGATGGACTTACTGTCGGCACAGGAGATGCGAGCGGGATTCCCGGAGGTCCGATTGAATCCTTGCGCTTCATGCTAGAAAACGCCGCGCGTCGCGGAATGCCGTTGAAGAAGGGGATGGCAATCTCGACCGGAGCGGTGACAGGTGTTCACGCCGCAAGTGTAGGNNCAGAAAGCCGTGATTCGAACCCGAGGGGCCCGGGATATCGATCTGCGGCTGTCCTCCGTCGGAAAATTTGTCGGTACCGCCGCTTAGGAAAGTGCTTTGTACCGGAACTGACTGAAACGAACATGACCCTTCCCGGCCGCCATCAATCCTGGGCGGAGGCTGAGGAAGTCATATGCCGTATTGTGGTGATAGCCAGACACTTCCATCTGAACATCGAATTTCTTCCATCTTTCGCCCGGCAGACGGGTAAAGAATGTGACGACGTGATTGTCGTTGCGAACCTTGATTTCAAGGTGTGTGAGGCCAGCATCCAAATCGTTCGGACGTGAACGCTCCTGACCATAGCGATGCATGACGAGGCCCTCCGGTCCCTAGCTCAAACCGCAGTACAATCCTGAATTGTAAAACAGGAGAAGTCCTGCACGTGACCCCGGGTCCAGTTCCATCCGCGCCGCCACTTCATAGGCGCGATCTCCGGGGATCACGCAAAGAGGCGATATGTCGGCCGGGGTCTCACCCTTCGCGGTCATGCGCAATCCATCATCATCAAGGTCAATGCGATCATTTTCAACAGGCGAAGGATCATAGAACACCCATTGCGGACCCAGTGACGAGGTCGAGAAATCATCAGAAAGCGGAAGACCATGAGGCTGATGCTGGCTGGGTAAGGGTTTGGGGAAGGGGGTTGACAGGTCTCCGCCCAACGATTCAAACCAGCCGTCTTCTCTCCAACGGATTGGCTCCAAGAGGCATTGCCTTCCAAGCGTCCAGAACCCGTTCTCACAACCGTGTGAAATCATCCACCAATCGCCCGCCGGTCCTTCAATGAGGGTGGCATGTCCTCTCGACCACCAGGATTCGGAGCGGTCGGTGGTGCGGACTTGAGGATTGTCCGGTGCATGTTGCCACGGCCCTTTGACGGATCGGGCGCGCGCCGCAATGACCATGTGCCCGGTAGGGGGGACCGGCAGTCCCACCCACGGCTGTCAGCATATAGAACCAGTTATCCTTTCGGAGGATTTTGGGTCCCTCCGGACAAAAACATTCAACATCCCACTCTTCAGGATATCGCCAGGGGTCGTAGATGTGTTCCACATCCCCAACGGTCGAAAGGCCGTCGTCTGAGAGTTCAACCAGATCGCCGTTTGACAGGAAAAGGTATCTCTTGCCATCCTCGCCAACCGCGTGGGCGGGATCAATATGATCCGGGAGGTTCAGATCGACGGGTTTGCTCCATGGCCCGTCTATTTGATCGGCGTAAATGACATAGATGGATTTTCTGTTCTTGCTCCGTGCAGGAATGTAAATGTAAAAACGATCCCCGTGCTTTATGAGATCGGGTGCCCATACCGAGCCGATGGGATGGGTTAGCGCCGGACCCACAGGTTGCCAATTCAACAAATCGGTCGACTGCCAGATGAACAGACCAGGGTAAGCGTCAGAGCTTGAGAATGTGAGATAGTAGGTATCGACGTCTCTGATAATTGAGGGGTCCGGCCTGTCGCCTGAGAAAATCGGGTTCAGGAATGTCCCATCCTTGCGGTCAGCGATTCTTTGTTTCTCGTATCCTCTTCCCCAGTCCGGACGATTCGGGGCGGGGGATTCGCTTCTGACAGCTGCTTCTGAAGCGGGCGTAGTGCAAGCCTTCGTGGCGAGTGTCGTGCCCAGGAGAAGCAGGCTTTGGCGTCGGGTCAGAGAGATCTTCATATGTTGCACCTTAAAAAGTGGCCCCTGCGAGGATCTCGCCGGGGCCACTCAGAAAATGCGCCTTGGGAGGATCGCAATTTTCAAAACTATATCGAATGATCTGGACCGGCGGCTTCAGATTGTGTCGCCGGTCCGTACCCCGAAAGTTCCCTAGAATGTATACCGGGCGCCGAACAGGAAGTTCCGGCCGGTATGATGGTAGAGGGTTGGGAGATTGAGCTGGTCAAATGTCTGATGCTCGAACTCATCCGTCAGATTGATGCCCTCAAAGGTCAGGTCGAGCTGATCTGTCAGCGCGTATGACATCGACAGATCCACGTTGTAGGTCGATGCGACACCCCGCTCCTCGCGACCTTCGGTGCGACCCGAACTGCTTGGGCCTTGGGTCTGATATTCATCCCGGTACGCACCGGAAATGCGAGCAGAGAACCGGTCTGTCTCATAGTAGAGAGTCATGTTGTGCGAGATTTCCGAGAAGTTTTTGATCTCGTCGGAATCGACATAGGTTAGGTTCCCTACAAATCCCGCATTCTGTAGAAGTCCTGGCAGGAAGAAGAAGGGTTGCTGGTATACAAGTTCCAGACCCTGGATCGAGGCTTCTCCACCATTTGCCACCTGGCTGACCGCGACGATCGGATCAAGCCCATTCGCCAGATCTTCTCCCAGTGGGCTGGTCGAAGAGGCTACGCTGGCCGGCAGACCGAGTGAACTGAAAGCCACCTCGTTGCTGGCAGGGGTCAGGAAGAAGGATTCCACGTCCTTATAGAAGAACGACACAGCCAGAAGGCTCTCCTCTGCAAAATACCATTCGGCGCTCAGGTCAAAAGCTGTAGCCCGGTAGGGATCGAGCTCAGGATTTCCGATGCTGAATGTATATGGCTCACCGCTAAACGTATCGAGGNNTACCGCCCGGTGTCAGATTTCCGAGCGATGGTCGGGCCATGACTTTGGCGACGCCAGCGCGGAACTGAATTTGGTCGGAGGCTTCCAGAACAAGGTTCAGCGCCGGAAGGAAATCTGTATAGGAATTTTCCACCGTGCGGAGCGCAAGTCCGCCACTGCCCGGCACGTAACCCGAAGCAGTGGTGGTCGTTTCAACATACCGCGCACCGATATCTCCACGGAGATTCATGCCTGACAGGTCAGTTTCGAAGTCGAGCTGGACGTAGCCGCCCAAATCTTCCTCTTCGACCGAACGGTTGTCTTGAGGTCGTGAACCGATGTCCCCTGTGATATCCAGGATGCCGCTCAAGTCGATGGCAGCATCCCAATTTGCGCTAACCCACGACGTATCGTTGGAGCCGTAGTCCAGTCCGTTTCCATAACCGCTTACCAGTCCAACCAAGTCGCCGCTGACGACTGGCGACTCGGTGAAGCCGTCGAGATCTGCGACATTGCCGTCGATACGGATTTCGCGTGTCGAGAAGTCATATTTCTTGAAGCTCAGTCCACCCGACAAGGTCATGGTTGGGGAGAAGTCATAATACAGATCGGCCCGAACGGTCTCGAAATCATTGTCAGACCCCTGAGGGCGATTCCGGAACTGCGTGAACAGGAATTGGGACGGATCCGTTACATCCGTGTTGCCATAGCTGATGGCCGGGAGATTCAAATCGTTCCGAAAATCATAGCTATAACCTTCGACCGGGTTGGCGGCGTCAAAGAAAACTGTCGCCTGAACCGGGTTATCGAAGCTGGATGAGGACTGACCTGCAAAGAAAGAACCCCGCAGCGTGTCGGAGAAATCGTGTTCGACTTCGAGTGTCAGCTGCGTGAACTCGGTCGTGTAGTAGTCCCGGCGATGTTCGCTACGCATCGGGATGATGCCATTGCTCGTATCGGCGAGGACATCGCCTTGCAGATAGTCCAGAACGCCATCGCTATTCACGTTGTAGTCCGTTACCGCAATATTGTCGGTATTCGATCGTACAAAGACCTGCAGGAACTCTTCGTCGCGCTGTGCATCCAGCTCAGAGTAGAGTCCTTCCACCGTAATAGTGGTCCGGTCAGTTGGACGGAATTGTAGTGCGCCGGTTAGGCCGGTGCGTTCCTGATCATAAGTGAGGCGACCATAGCGCGGGATGCGCGCATAATAGGAGTTGCGGACTTCCTCACAGGCAGCTGGCATCGGGTCCGCGCCAATACAGCCTGCGCCGTTCACAGAGCGGAATGTGCCCTGATCATCAAACCGGACAGAAGAAAAGCCTTCTTCACGGATTGTGCGGTCTTGAAATGCTGCAGAAACCAGCGCGCCAAATGTGCCAGTGTCGTTCTTGTAGGAAGCAAGGCCGGCAAGGCGAGGCGATGTTTCTTCTACGAGATCATTGTAGAGGGCTTGCGCGGATGCCGAGAAGGTCCACCCATCATCATAGTCCAAAGGACGCGCCGTCTGAAGCTCGACAACTGCACCAAGCGATCCTTCCTCAATGGAAGAGGACTGTGATTTTCGAACAACCAGTTGGCTGAACAGCTCGGACGCAAATGTATTGAAGTCGAACGAGCGGCTGCGGTTTGTACCACCAGAGGCGTCTGATCCACCACCGGTGGACAAGGCGTCCATACCGTTGATGCGCACACGCGTGAAGTCGCCCGAGAGGCCTCGCACCGTGATGCGTCGACCTTCGCCAGCCTGACGATCAATCGCGATGCCGGGAATGCGCTGAAGCGATTCAGCGAGGTTCAGGTCCGGAAAAGCGGCAATGTCTTCAGCGACGATCGCGTCGACCACTCCGGTCGATTGTTTCTTGAGATCAAGCGCTTCCGCAAGTGAGTCACGGAAACCGGTTACCACGACACTGTCGAGTACTTGGTCTGTCTCATCTGCCGATGGTTCATCTATGGTTTCCTGCGCATACGCTATGGAACCTGACAGCATTAGGCTGGCCAGGGACGCGCCCGCAAGGATTCTGACTCTGGTGGATACCCGCATTCTAATTTTCCTCCCGATATATTTTATCACCGAATGACACCGGTGTCAGGAATGGTTATCCTATTTCACCCCACTGTTCAAGTCTGTCTCGTTTCGATTCGTGATCCGAGGTTGAGCTTGCTTGGCGTAATTTTGTCCATCGGGGTGCCGACGGCTCTCTGTTTCACGGGTATTGGATCCAATACACAGATGGGAACCGCCACGCGCCGTGGGCCCAGGTCAGGCGACAAGTTGCTCTGTGACCCGAATAAATTCGCTCAAGCTTTCAGCCAGTTCTACTGTGAGTTTGCCGCTCTCGCTCATGTCCCGCGCGATTGATTCCAAAGAAAATGCGGCGGTGGAGACTTCTGTGTAACCAAAGCTACCGGCGCTGCCGGCAATAGAGTGAGACAATTGACGGATCTCTTCCAGCACCACTTTGCTGTCCTCTTTGTCCAAGATGGCCGCAAACTCTGCAGGTACAGTGGTGAGATAGTCCCGATATTTGAGCTTCAGTTGCTCCATCGGATCGCTGATAGGTTGTTGCTCATGGGTAGAATCGGCCTGACCAGTCTGCTGTGTGGTGAGGGCTGAAACAAGCGCATTTAGTTGAACGATATCAATCGGCTTGGGGGCATGATCCGTCATTCCAGCTTTCATGCATTCGGCGATCTGTTCGGGCAGGACATTTGCGGTCAGTGCCACAATCGGAATTTGACTGGCTGGCGCAGACAGAGCCCGAATCGCGCGTGTCGCAGCAATGCCATCGAATTCCGGCATCTGGACATCCATCAGGATGATATCATACGTCTCGCCCTTACGAAGGGACGAGAGGGCATCATGCGCCGACAGAAAGCCCCGGACCAAATGACCGAACTTTTCGAGCCCCAATTCAATCAGTTCCAAGTTCATGGCGACATCGTCAACGGCCATGATCTTGAGCTTTCCGAATTGTGGGGTTTTGGCAGTCGAGCGGAAGTCGGACATCGGCACTTCCGCCGGTTTGAACGGCAATACCAGTTTCGCAACCGTACCCTGTCCAAGTTTGCTTTCCAGGTGCAGTTCTCCCCCCATTAGCCGGGCAAGGGATCGACTTATGGAGAGCCCTAAGCCTGTGCCGCCAAACTTTCGAGTGACGCTATTGTCAGCCTGCTTGAACCCCTCAAAGACGCTTTCCAGTTTGTCATCGGGGATACCAGGCCCCGTATCTGCCACTTCAAACTTCAGCAAGTCTCCCTCTTGGGAGGCGCTGACTCGGACTGATCCTTCGGTTGTGAATTTTGCGGCGTTTCCGATCAGATTTGTCAGTATCTGCTTCAGCCGGACTTCGTCAATGAGGGCGCCTTTGCTCTCCACGACGGATGTCAACGGCACCGACCGAGAATCCCTTCCTGCGTGAACAAGGTCGATCGTGTCCTGAACAAGGTGAGAAATGTCGACAGCCCGCACTTCCAACTGGATGCTTTCTGCCTCGATCTTGGAGTAATCCAGAATATCGTTGACTATATCTTTCAATAGGCGCCCGGCCTTCATCGCTCGGGTAGTGAACAGCCTTTGCTCTTCATTCAGATCCGTCTGCTCCAACAATTGCGTGAAGCCAAGGATACCATTCAGGGGCGTACGGATTTCGTGGCTCATATTCGACAGGAACTCCGCTTTTGCCTTGCCAGCAGCTTCGGCCTCAGCGCGGGCCTCGGCCAATGCCTGCTCCCTTTCCTTGCGATCCGTGATGTCCCGGAAGGTCGATATTACCTCGCGGGGGTGACCATCCTCACCCTGAATGAGCTTCGGATTGCCTTCCAGCCAAATCACATTGCCGTGCTTGTCCTTCACTCGAAATTCTCTTTGAACGGATGGATCAACGGCGTTATTCTGGAATAGGGATTGAGTGATTTCTGCCGCACGCCCACGGTCTTCCGGGATCGCGAAGTCCAATGTTGACAAGCCGATTGCATCTTCTGGCGAAACACCCAAAATCTCGCATGCGGGCGACGCATAGGTAATGATCCCATCCAGGCCGAACTTTACAATGATGTCTGTAGAGTTCTCCGCGAGGGTCCGGTACTTGGATTCGCTATTCGCAAGTGCTTCAAGTACAACCTGCTCGTCTGTGACATCCTTGAACACGCCGAAAACTCGCTCGACCTTTCCGGTCTTGTCCACAAGAAAATCTCCGATAGAGCGCACGCGCCGCCTCTTGCCATCCGACTTTCGAACAATCGTGGCTTGAAATTCCCAGTCTTCGGCATTGTTGACAGCGCGCTGAACCAGAGCCCGCACACGATCGCGGTCTTCTTCAGCGTAGAACATGATCGCGTCGCCATACATCGGGTTGAACTCTTCTTTCGTGACCCCGTGAATTGCATAGACTTCCGGCGACCAGTCCACTTCCTGAGTGGATGGGTTCAGAGTNNTGACCTACGCCCGCCATACGCTCGGCCAAGTGGGCCTTTGTCAGCATCTCCTGTTGTTCGCGAGATTTGCTCGACAAGCGCTCTCGAGACCGTCTGATATGATTGATCAGTCGACGGCGGTCCGAAGAGGCTGCTCCGACAGCGAGCCCGAGAATGGAGTTTGTCGCAAGGAATAGTTGAATTGCCAAAATCTTGGAAGTGAACTCGGCTGACATCAAATGCATTGGGCCAGTACCAGCCAACGTGAACGGCAAGGCGATTGCTGTGATCGTGAGTAGTCCAATGGCGGCCGCTTTTACGCCCCCCCCAAAGGCGAGGAATACGAGCGCGGGGGGCACGAGGAAGAGGAATGGATAGTCACTCTGGGCGAAAACAAAGAAAGTCGTCGCACACAAAAGCCCCAGCTTGAGAATATACTGAAGGTCAGGTGACGTGCTGACGAATTTTCTTGAGCGGTCCGCCAAAGACCAGATTATCGGAGTGAACAGAACTATGCCAAGAAAGTCTGCTGAGAACCAGACGAGGGTTTCAGAGAGCACGAGGGCCTCACCGGTCGTGAACAATCCTATTGCAGCTAAGAGGGATGACAAGAGGCTGCCGGCGAATCCGCCCACGATCAGGGTAGAAATTCCCGCCAGGCTAATGAATCGTATTTTGCGCTGGTACATGAAGACAAAGGCGACGCAGCAAACTTCTGCTACATTCGCGAGAGCCAAAATGAACGCCCGAAGAATCGGGTCTCCTGAATAGATATTGGCGAACACCAGCGCGGCCATCATTGCGGTGAGAAGGGGAATCCAGTTCCTGCGCGGGTTCTTCAGAAGCAAGACGATCAGGATTGCATTCGCTGGCCAGACAGCGGCCACACGCCCAGCGCCGCGCGTTAACTCGATCATCGCGACCGCAACGACGAAAATGACGATTCCTACACCTAGGCTTCCAGCCAGCACGCCGATGCGGCTGGTGGCGCGGCTAGGTTTCCTAGTGGCCGTTGGGGTGTTAGGAGTTGCGCTTGGCATGGATCAGATCCGCTTTTTGTGTTGCCGTCTTGCAATCTGCATGCAGACGGATTGCTTAATTGCCCGCGCTCTGCCGCAGGCGAAATCATGCGGAAGCTGCCTCATTTAGAGGTATTCTCAGTGAGAATGTGACTAACGCAATATGGCACTCACAGCAGTGCCTGCTCAAATGCCAGGAGATTGCCTTTGTTTTCAGCAGTACTGATCGCTTCAGAAAGATCGCGGGGTGGGCGATCACCATAACTGATCTGACAATTTGGTGCCTGTATCACCATCGTGTGTCCCCTCACTCGGTAAATCGATGAGCTGCTGATTTGGATGGAAACTTGTTTCAATTGAGTTTAGATCATCTGTTTTCCCGCAGTGGGAGAAATTCTGTGGTACAATGCTTTGAGTAAACGGCTGAATTACTCTCTTGATTGAGGCAAGGGACCGAGGGGCAAAGATGTTTTCGGATATCGTTTCTTCAGAACTAAAATCCTTGAGATCCTATGCGCAGTTGTTGCTGGGATCGATTGATGCCGGCGACCAGGTAGTCTGCGATGTATTGGGAGACTTGATCGGATCAGTCCAGGCCGCAGGCTCAACGGGCGTGGATCGGGCATGCCTGTTTCGTCAAGTTGACCACAGGCTGCATCAGATCGCCCAAGCCCATTCGGTGAATGACCGTGTCCATCCCATTCTACATGGATTGGAGGTCGCGGACCGGCGAGTGCTGTTATTGTCCATAATCGGCGGATTTGGGACGGAGGATTTGGCGCGGATCACCGGTTTACATGTTGATGAGGTCACCCACATTATTGCTCGTGTTGAGCCAGTTGTTGCAGCTGCCTCACGTACCGGCGTGCTGATCATTGAAGATGAGCCCTATATGGCGGAGCTGCTTTCCGTGCTGGTGGAGCAAACTGGTCATTGGGTCGCTGGAGTTGCTTATACGCGCGACGAAGCCATGACCTTTGCAGAAAAGCGGGACATTGGATTAATCCTCTCGGATGTAGATTTGGGCAACGACGTCTGTGGCTGGACAGTCGTTCACAAAATTCGCGAAACTCTCGGCTATAGGGTGCCGACTATTTTCATTACGGCGCACCCCGAGCGGTTGGAGGAAGACGGGTGTGAGAATCGGGATGGGGTGGTACCAAAGCCGTTCGATATCTGGCGCGTACGGGAAGCTGTGAACAACGCCGTGCACTTGAACACATCCATTTTTGCCTAATGTGGCTGAGTTCGACGGGGTTCGCCTAAGGCAGGACCGCGTCGTCGCGTAGGTCACTGTTGGTCGACGCGATTTTGACGCTGACAACATATGCCTTTTCGTTTTCCATGTTGGCAAGGATCAGGCCGGCTTGGTCGCTCGGGATGAGCCGCAAGAAGCCCGCTGCGAAGCCGGCGTCCATTTGGTTGAAGATCCCTGCGGCCTGATCTGGTTTCATTGCGCCGTACATCTGGGCAAGGTGCTGGATGTCCTCATTGGCCGCCTCTGCCATGTGTTGCCATCTATCGTCCAGCTGGATCTGGATTGATTTGAGGTCTTCGGCCTGCTGGTCCAGTTCCATCTTCCGGTTCTGAAACTGGATTTCTTCCGCTCGCAGGTCCGAAATGCGTTGCTCGATAGTCTTCTGGTCTTGCTCCATGGCTTCGACGAGGTCGCCTGTAAGACAAACCTTCCGCACAGTATCGGAATCGTCGACATAGCTCTTGGGCAGCACGTCAGATGGACGGCTGCTGAGTGATTCCGCACCTGTCGTTGCAAACGCCTGGGGCAACCACCGGGTCCCGCCTGCGATCGTGAACAAGGCACCGATCGTCAGAAGAACATGAGTGCGTCCGCTACTCTTTATGCCCATAGCTCTCATATACCCTTTTGGTCTTGATCGTATCATCGTCTTCGAAAAGATAGTCGGAACTGTCCAGACTGGAGGCTGCCTGGTTAGCGACGGCTTCAAGGCGCTTGGTCAGCCGCGTGATCTCCGCGACCCTATCTGATGACTGAGCAAGTGCGTCGCGTACTGTTGTGCGAATCTCGGCATCAGCTGCCTGAATCTTGCGGGAGATCTCCCGATCCTTCATTTCGAGTGCATCTTTCAACTCCGTCAGCTTCTTGCCAGCGTCATGCGCCTCAGTGAGGATTGCGGTAAGTCGAACTGCTATTTCTCCAGATTGAGCCTTCGCTTCGTGTCGCGCTGATGAAACTGCGGCGACTGATTCGGACATGGCGCGAATGGATGCGCCCAAGCCATCCTTGGTATTTTGCAGGGCCTTGAGCCTGCGGCTGAGCAGGGCACAGTAGAGGCAAGCCGCAAACGAAACGAGAAAGAGCGCTATGTCGGAGGGATCTAGAGGCATCATCTTACCGTAGCAGGAATTCGGTTACGAGCACGCCGTGCGAAGCATCCGCACCGAGCACAATTTCGGATCGCATTGCGAGTTGCTCCCTCATCTTCGGGTAGAAGTCAGCTGACTCGAAATCAGAGAGCTGAAGTGCACGGAGGTAGCCGACGAAAGCATCGACCAGCATGGGTTCGGCTTTCTTTACCGCGCTGACATGACTGTTGTCTGAGATGACAGAAGTCTTGATCTTAACATAGCGAGTGGCCGGCTCATTACCTATCGTAACAAGGATTTCTTGCAACTCTACATAGACGTGATCTTCCAGTGCGAGCGGCGTATGAGCCGGCTTGCCACCTTCGCCTGGCGCACATGCAAGTGCTGCCGCAGGGGCACTGGGCGACAAAAAGTAGACGACCCCAAATGCGCCAGCCATGCTGACGACAGCCAATACCACAAGCGGGATCAACCCACCGCTGGAAGACTTTTCTTCAGTAAGTTCTGTGTTCGCGTCAGAGGCCAAAACGTTACCCAATAAAAAATTGCTGCTGACAAAGGCTTATTAATTTCTGGGTAAAGGAAGCGTTAATGATTTCGCGGAAAATATTAACCAATGGAATGATGGCGTTGGGATCGGGGTTTTCTGGCCTATGAAACTTTTAGACACACTGAAGGCGCTATCAACGGCGCAGAAACTCGCACTTGTGGGTGCAGTTGCCGGTGTGGTCTTCGCCATGTCGTTGCTCGTTCAAGGTGCGGTCAAGCAGCCCATGGGCCTGCTGTATGCCGGACTGGACCCGACGCACACCGGTGAAGTGATCGCTGAGCTCGAAAAGCGCGGCGTCGAATATGAGATCCGCGGCGAGGCGATCTTTGTTCCGAACTCCGATCGCGACTCGGTTCGTTTTGCGCTGGCCAAGGACGGGCTGCCGCAGCAGTCTGTCAGCGGTTATGAGCTGCTTGATGATGTGAATGGTTTCTCGATCACGTCGGAAATGTACAATGCGACTTACTGGCGAGCGAAGGAAGGCGAACTGACCCGCACCGTGCTGGCCATTCCGGGTGTATCATCCGCCCGAGTGCATATCGGCGCCAGCCTTCGATCGGGTTTTTCCCGATCCGGCCCATCACAAACTGCATCCGTGACCTTGGTTTCCAGCAACCGGATCAGTGCGAGCCAGGCTGAGGCTATCCAGTACCTCGTCGCCCTCGCCGTGTCCGGACTCGATCCGGCCGATGTGGCCGTGATCGATCCGAAGCGAGGTATGCTGGCGGGGCCCAATATCGACCGCATGGAAGAACCGGGAATCGTCGCCGAGGGCCAGTCGAGCACTCTGGAACAAAAGATTCTGCGCTTGCTGGAGGCCCGTGTCGGTCCGGGCAATGCGCGCGTGTCCGTGACGGTTGATGTCAATCGCCAACGCCAGCGCGTGTCCGAAGTGGTGTTTGACCCGAATTCCCGCGTAATTCGCAATCGTACCAGCAATGACACCAGCGAAGCCAGCGGTGGTGGGGGAGGAGGTGTCACCGTGTCCAGTAATCTGCCGCAAGGAGCCGGAAGCCAGGGCGGCGGTAACAGCACGGTGAAAAACTCGACCGAGAGTGTTGTCTACGACATCAATGAGACACGCCGTGAAACCGAAACATTACCGGGTGAAATCGAACGTATTTCTGTCGCTGTACTGCTAAACGAACAAGTCCTCGGTTTTGATGCCAACGCCGAAGATTCTGCTCCCTTGATGCGCAGCTTGGTGGCCGATTTTGAACAATTGATCCTTTCTGGTGCCGGCCTTAACGCTGATCGGGGGGACTCTCTGACCGTAGACTTGATGCCGTTTCAGGAACTGGAGGTCGAAGAGCTCACACCCGCTCCCGGTCTCGTCGAGACCCTTACGGAGCGCTATTTCTGGTCTGCCTTGCAAGCCATTCTGCTGGGTTTGGTTGTGATTGTTCTGGGCTTCGGCGTTGTCCGGCCCTTACTGGCTCAGGGAGCAAAATCTGATCTGGGCACTGACGCAGGTGCAATCGCAGGCACGACCCCGGCGCTTACGAATGATCCAGTCGACCCCTTGGATTATCTGAAAGACTATACTCGGGAGCGCCAGGATGAAACAGCAAGCCTGCTTCAGGAGTGGCTGAACGAAGACCGGAAGGCGCTGGTCAATGAGTGAGTCGCCTTTCGCCAACCTGCCGAGATTTGACCAGACTACTGACGATACGGCTGGCACCGCCAGTACAATGGCGGATACTGTAACCGCTGTAGATTTTCATGAGCCCGAGGCGCCAGCCGAGATTGTGCCGGCGCTCGATCCGAATGTGGAAGTTCTCTTGACGCGATTGTCGGAAGAGATTGAGCGTACGAATGATCTTCTGCTTGTTCAAACAACGAACTGGGTTACCGCGATAGCGGAAAAGTTGTTCCCGGAACTTTCAAAAATGTTCTTGGCAGAAGAGATTGGTCGACAGTTGCCAAGCCTGTTACCGGAATCGGCAAAGCGAGTGGAAATCACGGCTCCCGAGCTTCTTGCAAATGATATTCAGGATGTTGTTCAGCGCTCAAATAAACTTGCCAACCGGTGCCTCGTTTCTCCGACGCCTGCATCCGAGCGCCAGGGTGTGGAAGTGTCCTGGGTGACGGGTGGATTGTCGTTGGAATTCGACGGGTTGCTGGAGGCCTGCCTTGGCCGACTGCAGTCTATGCAAACGAATCAGAAGGAAACATTGTGATGGCTATTCCCGAAATGACGCCTTCGGACGAAAACATGATTGAGCAGGATGAGGCCTTGCCGGGCGGCAAAGTCTATCGATCCATCTATAACGTTCCGGTCAATGTGATCGTCTCCATCGGCCAGAAGCGTCTGACCGTTTCTGAAATACTGGATTTGAAACCGGATTCCGTGATCGCGCTCGCAGCGCGCATAGAAGACCCTGTATCTCTTTCGGTAGACAACCGGCTCATCGCGCGAGGCGAGTTGATTGAGACGGAGGAGGGTGGTTTAGGCGTAAAAATCACGGAGATCGCGGAGGATCCCGATGCTAAGGGGACTTGAACACCTGCCGCGATTTGCTGGCGGCTTGTTCATACTAATTCTCCTGTATGCGCTTTCCGGCGCAGCTTACGCGCAATCCGTTGATCCAGCTCAGATAACCATTCCGGATGGATTCCTTGGGAATGGCGGCGAGGGCGGACTCAGCGGCTCTGTCGTACTACTGCTTGTTCTGGTGACAGTGCTCAGTCTGGCGCCAGGCATCGCCATGATGGCGACCTGTCTGCCATTCATGATCATTGTCTTTTCATTTCTGCGTCAGGCCATCGGCGTACAGCAAGCGCCTCCAAACATGCTCATTATGGCGCTTGCCATGTTCCTCACCTTCTTCGTCATGGAGCCAACCTTCATGGAAGCATGGTCTTCAGGCATCTCTCCATACATGGAGGGTACAATTGACGAGGGACAGGCCTGGACGGCCGCGACAACGCCTTTCCGTGAATTCATGACGGCCCGTGTCGATCCAGAAACCATCCCTGTTCTTGCCGATGCGGTGAACCGCCCTGTGGTGGAAGGGGAGGAGCCAACATTCGCTCTGCTTTCGACGGCATTCATGTTGTCCGAGATCAAGCACGCATTTCAGATCGGCTTCGTAATTTTCCTGCCATTCCTTGTTATTGATCTGGTCGTCTCATCTGTTCTGATGGCAGTCGGCATGATGATGGTGCCGCCGACCGTGGTTTCGCTTCCTTTTAAGGTTGGATTCATAGTTCTGGCGGATGGCTGGTTGAAGATAACGGAAGCACTTTTGCGAGGATATGCCGGATGAGTTCGGTCGTAGAGTTGAAACAACCGACCCAAAGGCAGGCTGTAGCCAGAACAGGGCCACAGACTGGTTCCTCGCGCATTGCGGGTCTGACGCGTGCACAGAAGGCTGCTGTGGTCATTGCCATGCTTGGTGAAGCCGAGGCACGTCCCATCGTTGAGCGTCTTGATGACCAGACCATGGCCCAGGTTGCTGCTGCGTTGGAAACGGTTTCCAAACTTCCTCGGGAGCAGCTTGTTGAGATTGCAATCGACTTCCTGAAAGAATTGCGCGCCGCGAGCGGTTCGTTCTCCGGAGGACAGGACAAGGCTCGTGAAGTCATCGCGAACATCCTCGATCAGAAACGCTATGATCAGATATACGGTACTGGCGAGCCACAACAGGAAGTCGTGGTGGAAGAGGTTGGCGATACCTGGGAGCGGCTTGAGAATTATGATGCGCAACAGGTCGCAACCTATTTTCTGACACTGACCCCCAATATCATCGCGCTAATCCTGCGCCGATTGGATGTCGCTGCGGCATCGGAAATTGTCGGCTTTCTGGGTGAGGAGCAACTGGACCCGGTGGTCGGTCATCTGGTCGAGGATGAGGCGCCAGACCCGGAAATCTATTCCGTGCTTGCCCACATGGTCGAGATTGAATTGCTGAACAATACTGAAGCTGGTCCGGGCGCAACCGAAGATACGGCTCACTTGGAATCCATTGGTGAAATGCTCAGCCTTGTCCCGAGCGACAAGCGTGATCGGATCATGGCCTTCCTCAGTAGCGAGCATGAAGGCAAGATGAAAAGCATCGAGCGCGTCATGTTTACCATCAGCAGCCTGCCGGAAATATTGCCCCGAGAAGCTGTTGCAATTGTATTCCGGGAACTTGGCGAAGAGACAATGGTCCAACTCCTTGCAAGTCTCCGCGAGGGTGGATCGGAAGTTTCGGATTATTTGCTCGGCAACATCTCGTCGCGCTTGGCGGACCAGTATCGCCTACAGCTCGAAGACGTGGGAAAAATATCTGCTGAGAAGGGCGAGAAGCTCCAACGTCAGTTCCTGATGTCCCTAATGACCCTCAAGCGGGAAGGGGCGATCAAGGTCGGCAAGCCTGAAGAAGACGAGGCCGAGTAGGGCCTGACACGAATAAGTTCCTGTCCAACTTGTCTTACCAGTTCAACGGATGATCAGGTCTGCGTGAAGGGCGCCCGCTGCTTTCATTGTGCGAATGATATCGGCAGTTTCCTGAGGCGTAACCCCTAGCGCATTCAGCCCAGATATCAACTCTGAGAGTGACACGTTTGGGTTCAGCATCGCAATATTCTTACTGCCGGTCTGGCCGATTGTGATGCGTGAGCGGGGCAGGGCGATGGACTCGCCTCGCGCAAACGGATTCGGCTGGGACACAACGGGGCTTTCCACCACCTTGATAGAGATGTTGCCCTGAGCAATCGCAACTTTGGAAATGGTGACATCCTCGCCAAGTACGATCGTACCGGATTTCTCATCAATCACTATTCGCGCCGGCACAGACACGCTGACGGGCAAGTTTTCGATATCTGCGAGGATACGGGAGGGCGTCCCATTGATCCCGCGAAGGTCCAGATCAATCGTGCCAGGATCACGAGTATAGGCGATCTGGGCACCATAGGCCGAGTTGATGACGTCTTCGATGCGGGCGGCTGTCGTGAAATCCGGATCGCGCAGGGCGAGTGTCAGGCTCTCGCGGTCATTGAAGTCATAGCCGATTTCACGCTCGATGCGGGCCCCATTCGGGATGGCGCCTGCTGTCGGCGTACCACGCGTTTCGCGTGCGGCGGCGGCTTGAACATCAATACCGGAGACGATGATGCTACCTTGAGCGACTGCATAAACTTCATTGTCTGCGCCCTTCAGGGGCGTGAGGATCAGGGTGCCGCCCTCAAGGCTCTTGGCGTCTCCGATCGAGGCGACCGATATGTCTATGGTCGATCCATTACGTGCAAAGGAGGGTAGCGTGGCTGTCACAAGAACAGCTGCGGCATTGTTGGGCTTGATATCCTCACCTTGGACATTCACGCCAAGGCGCTCAAGCATGTATGTCAGCGAGTCTTCTGTGAACGGTGAGTTTCGAACTGAATCGCCCGTGCCATTGAGGCCGACCACGATACCATATCCGATAAGATCGTTTTGCCGCACGCCTTCAACATCGACGATATCCCGAAGGCGGGTTTGCGCATCGGCAGGGGCGGAACCCCCGAAGAGACCAAAGCAGAGCGCGGCGATGAGGAGTGTTTTCCGAAGCATCATTTTTAGCCCAGATAATTCAGGAGTGACAGTTGGGACAGGCGGGCAGTAATCAGATAAGACGCTTCCAACGTCGTCTGCAGCGATTGCAGCTCCGTTGCGGCTTCATACTGGTCTCGCGCAGTCAGATCGTTGAATGACGCAGTCAGTAGTGTTTCTTCCGTGTCGAGCGTTTTTTGTTCGATCGCATTCCGCTCTTCATATACGCCGAGATCTGCCCGTAGATTGGTGATTTGCGTTTCGCTCGACGACAGGCTCAGAGATGTCTCCTGAACAAGCGTTTTGTAACCGTCCAAAGAGGCGAGTGGGCCATCCGGACCCGAGATTGCCAATACGGTCAAATCTCTGATGAGCGACTTGATTGCGTCATTATCTGCGGTAACGCTCTCCGGGTCGGACGCGGTCGTGCTGCCTTGGTAGATATTCTGTAACCAACCGCCTGTTGGCGAGGTAAAATAGTCATCTAGCTGAGTCGCGAAGTCGGCACTGTCGGTTGCGCTATCCGCAATCAGCTCGATGTCAGCCAAAAGTGCGGACTGATCGGAAAAGGGAAGTGTGGATGTAGCGTCTCCTGCGAAGAGGAAGCGGTCTCCATATCGCGCATTCAGAGACGAGAGCGACGCGGACAGGGCGGCCTTTGCGTCCCGTGCTGCAATACCCACATCTGTTTCATGCTCGCCGCCGATAGCGCTCAGCATGTTTGCGGCGATGCCACTTGAACTCTCTTGAACCGTGCCCAGGCTTGTTTGGATCAGCGACAGTCGGCTCGCGCGCAGGTTGAGGACTTCGCGATCAGTTGAGATGTCTGCCAGCGCCTTCTGACCAAGCATGGCCTTACCGATCCGGCCGGATAGATGAAGCGTAAGGTCCTCATATCGACCCGTCGTGGCCTCTGTCGATGTTTTGCCGATCTGGGTCCGCAATTCAGAAATGTGCTGACCGAGGCTGGCAGTCATCAGGCCGGAGGAAATAGAGAAGCGGTCCATATCAGATCTCCATCAGCTTCTGCATCATCTGGTTCGCAATCTCGATGACCCGGGCGTTTGCTGCATAGGCCTGTTCGATTGCTAGCAGGTCCTGCATCTGACTATCGATATCGACACCGGTCTCAGACAATTCGGCCTCAATCAGTAGGTCGTGCTGAGTGGATGCCGAAGAAAGCACTGATTCGTGAGAGATACGGGTTTGTCCGGTGAGTGACGCAACATGTGCAACCAATTCGGTTGCAGAGAAGCCGCCCTGGATACCGTTCGAATTCATCGATTGTATTTTGGTGAAGGCGTTGGACATAGCCGAAAGAATGGAGTTGTCTCCGGGCGGGCCCTCAACTGCGGCGCCGATGCCATCCCTCAATCGCCAAAGGCTACCGCCTTGGGCCGGGTCAACTTGGGCGTTCAGGTCGATGCGACCAGCGAGACCCGGATCGCCCGGCGTGCCTGTGTCGACAAACAGGCCGAACTCGCCGGGTACTTTTGTCGGATCGATCGAGTCATCGGACAAGCGGGTCACAAGATCGTTGGCGATCGTATCGAGTTGGGCCCCAAAATTTGGAAGGTCTGTGTCGCGCAAGGTGAAGAGCGCGCCGAACATACCACTCGATATGGCGGCGTAACTGGACGCACCGGGCGTCAGTTCCTGCCCATTCACCGAGAGGCCCGAAAGTGCACCATTGTCCAGTGTCATATCCGCGCCAAATGAATTGGCGGGCGAGAATTCCAATTGCTTGGCAGTTCCCGCAACGAGGTAGACGCCTTCGACAGTTATGACGTCCACAACGCCACCATCGCGCGGAATCGCTTCGATCGGCAGATATTCTGCGATTGTATCAAGTGTTCTGTCGCGGTCATCCATCAGTGCGGCGGCCTGGGATGTCGAGCGGTCCATGCCCGCCAGCAAACCGTTGAGTTCTTCGACCTGTTTCAGCGCGGCATTTACGACGTTCACGCCGTCTGCGATCTCGCGATCAGCTTCCGAGCGTTGCTGGCTGACCAGTTGCGAGAGATTGTTCAACTCCGTCACAACAGCATTGGCCGAGTCCAGCAAAGCAGCCAGTTGGGTGCTGGACTCCGGAGAAGTGACCGAGGCAGACAGGGCCGCCTCAAACTTGGAAAACTTGCTGAAAAGCCCGGTGCCTTCAGCGTCATCCCCTATGCGGGATGAGAGCACCTGCCATGTGCTGGCCATTAGGCTGGACTGTGCAACATCGCTGGAAATGCTTCGACGCTCTGCAGAGAGCGCAGAATCGGCAGAGCGCGAAATGCCTGAAGCGGCCACGCCGCTGGTGCGGCCGCCAAGCAAAGTTTCGCCCACCAGCACAGACCGCCGGACATAGCCCGGCGTTGATGCGTTTGCGACGTTCGTGGCGACAATGTCGGCCCGAAGGCCAGATACCTTCAGGCCGGATTGTGCTGCGTTGATGGCGTGGGAAATACTCAAAGCAGAGCTCGCCTGTCAGAGTTTCGGATCAGCGCTTCAGATTGGTTGTCTCTTGTAGCATCTCGTCGACCGTCTGCACGATCTTCGCGCTGGAAGAGTAGGCGCGCTGTGTTTCGATCAGGTCAGTAAGCTCCGCAGCGATATCGGTTGTGGATTCCATAAGGGCGTAGCCCTCGATGCTGCCCACCGGCCCGGTCCCAGCGTCCCAGAGGTACAAATTTCCGCTTTCAGCAGAAACACGAAAGGCCTGACCGTCCAATGCCTTCAGTCCGTTCATGTTCGGAACATCACCAACCGGGATCTGGTAGAGGGTCCGGCGGAAGCCGGTATTGTAGATGGCTTGCAGATAGCCGTTCTCGTCAATCTCAACGGACTGAAGGTCACCGATGGGTGCCCCGTCCTTGCTAACCGAAGTTGGTGAGAAGTTGGCGGAGAGCTGAGTGATACCCGCGCTGTCATTCGGTCGGCCGATGAATACCTCGACATCACCGTGGGGCAGATTCAGCGTTACGGTGCCGGTCGTATCATCATAGGTCGCACCGTTGGACGCGGTGACACCACCGGTGTCGATACGGCCGCCATTTACAGCGCTGTCGGAGAAGTTGACGGCCAGATCGCCAATCGAAACGGCCGGGTCGCCTGCGCTATCGAATATCTCCACCGACCAGGCATTGCTTGAGCCTGATGCGGGAACGTTCGGGCTGAATTCCAAAGACAATGTTTGGGCCCGGCCCAGATTGTCGAAGTACTCTATCGGCAGAGTGTAGCTCTCACCCGTTCCACCAGCTGTAGTAGCATCGGCCGGAAGGTTGATGCCGAGTTCGATGCGCGATGTTGGGGAGGCAGTATACTGGGATGCCGCAATGTTGACAGGCTCAAGGTCGGTACCGCTATTACGGCTGACATTGCCGATTTCACCGTCGGAGTTCGCAGGCCAACCAAGCAGGAAGAGCCCGCTCTGCGTCCGGAGGTTTCCGCTTTCATCTGCGTAGAATGAGCCCGTTGGAAGCATCATCAGGCTGCGCTCCGACGAAAGCGAATTCACGCCTGTATTGTCCGTAACCGGAACTAAACCGCGGCCCGAGACCGCAAGGTCGGTTGCGTTGCCCGTAGAGATGAGTGATCCGGTTGCGGCAATGTCCTTGAAGGCCGTAACCCGGACGCCGCCTGCGGCGTAAGCAGAGGACTGCTGTTGCAGAACCATGCTTGAAAAATCAACTTGACTTCGCTTGTAGCCGTAAGTTGATGAGTTAGCGATATTGTCAGAAATGGCGGAAAGACGGCTTGAATTTGAGTTCAGCCCCATCACGCCCGCATTCAGGGATGAAGAAATGCTCATGGTCGACTCCTACGACAGATGTACTCTATCACTGGAGCGGATTTGTTAATAAGCAGATAACCTTGATTCATCTTTGGACTGGCCGTCTGTCAGGATGATGATCGATATCCTTCGGTTTTGGGACGCCGAAGGATTTTCCGGAGCGAGTGGATCAGTATCGGCCCGGCCGGAGACCTCGCGTAACCGTGATGGCATCATGCCTTTTTCGAGCAGAAGCTTGCGGATGACGTTGGCCCTGTCGGTGGACAGGTTCCAATTGTCGTAGTTCGCATCCAGACGGTATTGCAAGCTGTCGGTATGGCCAACAATCTTGATGTCATTACGAAACGCGTCAAGCGAACCGGAAATCGACGCCAGCAATTCCTTAAGCAGGGGAGTGGGGTTGCTGTTGCCAACGGCGAACAGGGGGGAACTATCCGAGTCAATCACTTCGAGCACCATGCCTTCAGGAGACATCTTGATCATCAAGTGCTCGGAAAGCTGTTTGGACTTTTCGCCCAGTTCTTGTCTGAGGTTTTGGAGATTCTGTGCGACTTCTTCCTTGCTGGCGCCGGACTGGGCTTCTTTTCTAGGTGAGTCGACAGTTTGTTGGCGCGTGCCGCCCGTGCCCATCTTGGCGTAAGTGTCTTCGGTGAACATGGAAGAACCGTTCAGTCCATCAGATCCACCGCCTGAGATCCGGCTGATCGGGATAGTCGGGTTGAAATAGTCGGCAATACCTTTTCGCTGATCTTCCGTGGTTGCGTTTAGCAGCCACATTAGCAGAAAGAACGCCATCATCGCGGTGACAAAGTCAGCATAGGCAACCTTCCAGGCGCCACCATGGTGACCGTCACCTTTGACCACCTTCTTGCGCTTGATGATGATAGGTTGCGTATTTGTCGATTTAGGATCGACCATTTGGTGTCCGCCCTGTGTTCAAGAATGTCCGTAGTAACAGGGCGAAATCAAATTACGGATAATCCCGGACGGCCGTTTGATGCGGTCTTGGTAACTATTCAGCAACCAAATTACTGAATTCCTACCAACGGAACTGGTATTCATATTTGCGGGTGTCTTGTGTCTTCTGTGCTGCAGAAAAAGATAGAAGCTGCGGGAGGCTTACCTCCCGCTGTCCGGCTGTGCGACGCGCTCTGGGCAACGTTATCTTCTGCGATCGGCCACTGGGCCAAGGATGTTTACGGCTTAACCATCATTCCATCCATTTCTAGTCAGAAAGTCCTAACGGGTAGCCAACCTGCCCAATCTTTTGAGGGGTCATATGCGTTTGTCTCTGTTTCGGAGGCTGTCGGTCCGGTTGTGGCCGTCGCAATCAACTCTATGGGTGCCCGCAAGTATGCGGCAACGCGGTTGCGTCAGGATGCAAGTACTCTGAAGAGCGCCCCGGACCTGTTTCTGCGGCTTATGTCCGAACATGCTGCGCGCGGATTATGGTCCCGAGTCGTCGCTTCGGCGACGCAGCAAGCGACCGCCAGCCCACCTCATCTCGCCGATTTCTCTGCCTCCGGTGACACATTCAGTCAAGACATCACGTACTTGAGCGTCGTCTATACGCTTGGCGGTGATGGTGGTGAAGACAGCTGGTTGATGGAAGGCGGTGACGATGCGCCAGAGATTCAGCTGGTCTTGAAGATGGATGACGTAAAAAAGCTTGTCCGCACACTTCAGGAGCGTGTGGAGCCAAAGACCGCTCCTGATGAGACTGGTCGGGATGTCCTGCGGGAGCGGATGCGGAGCACGACGGTCGTGCTCGATGCTGTGCTGGAATCCATGCCGATGACGATTGGCGAATGTTCACAACTGGAAGTGGGGCAGGTGATCACGCTACCAAATGCCAAGATGGACAAATTGGTTCTGAGCGCGGACACGGTCAGCGGCTCTTTGCCCATTAGTCAGGGCGAATTAGGTGCTTGGAAAGGTTTCAGAGCGCTCAAGTTGCGTTCGCCGGTTCCGGAAGACGTCATCAGAGAAATTGCGGAAATTTGAATCAGTCCCCGTGTCAGCGGAGGAATCGAAGGAGTTTGTAGGTGAACGCAATAGCAGGTCTGGTTGTCACGGTGGTGATGGTCTTCGGCGGGTATATGCTTGCTGGCGGACATCTGGATATCATCATGCATTCGCTTCCGTTCGAGATGATGATGATCGGTGGAGCAGCCACAGGTGCCTTTCTTGCCGGCAATGACATGACCACGATCAAGCATGCTGGTGGGGACATGGTCGCCGCATTTGCAGGACCCAAATGGAAGAAGTCGGACTATCAGGACCTGCTGTGTCTGATGCACGAACTTCTTAATGTCTTGAAGAAGAATCCAGTGGATATCGAGACGCATATCGAAGCTCCGCAGGACTCTGATATTTTTGCCAAATACCCCAAGATTCTGAAGGACAAGCGCGCGATCGAGATGATCTGCGACACCATCCGTTCCATGATCATGAACTTCGACAATGTGCATCAGGTAGAAGAGCTTCTGGAGAAGCAGCTGGACAGCCTGATCGAAGAGAAATTGCACGGATCGCACGCCCTGCAGAACATGGCCGATGCCTTGCCTGCCCTGGGGATTGTTGCGGCAGTTCTCGGCGTTATCAAGACGATGGCATCCATCGACAAGCCACCGGAAGTTCTGGGCGGCATGATTGGCGGCGCGCTTGTTGGTACCTTCTTGGGCGTTTTTCTCGCCTATGGCATCGTCGGACCATTCGCGACACGTGTGAAACATATTCGGCTGGAAGAACATAATTTCTATTCAATGATTGGTGAGGTCCTTGTGTCGAACCTCCACAAAAACCCGGTCAATATCTGTGTCGAAGTGGCCCGTCGCCACGCACCGACGCGGGTACGCCCATCGTTCAATGAAGTGGAAGAAGCGATCCGGGGGTTAAAGCAGGCCGCGTGATGACGAGTCGCCTCTCCTTGCTAGCCGGGCTCGCCTTGATGGCGGGCTTTTCGGCGTTTGCTGAAGCGCCCGAAACAGCGGAAGATGCCGGGCGTGCGACCGAAGCAGATGAGCTTTCCGTGAATTTTCGAGAGTTCGTTGATGAGGCGATAGGGGAGGGATTGTTGACGCCGGCAGATCAGGCGCCGGTCTCCGCGTCCGCGCCCTCGGAGCCTACGCAATTGTTTCGCGGCCGGTTGTCGCCGACCGACGCTGCTGCGCCGGTAGAAGTCGATTCAGCCTGCATCAGCGACGCCGTCCTCGACCTTCAGGCTTTTGAGGAGTTCTCGACCTACGAACATTTCCTGAATTGGCGTGCTGAGCAGGTTGCCACGGGCATTAGCCTGACGCCAGCAGACGTGGCCATGGCGTATGTATCGATAGGTCTTTATGCTGAGGGGCGCCTTCAGGTGTCGGGGATGGAAGACACTGATAGTCGCTACATCCGCAATCTGTCTCGCCTGCTCGAGGACGGTTCGGTGCCTGACATCGAGCTGTTCGAGCAGGTCGCGGCCTGCAACATGTATGGTGACATCTGGTTGTCGCTTGCGCGCCTGTCGCTGCTCGACGAGAAAGGCGTGGATCTTCTGGACCTCAATCTCATGAGCTATCGGCGGTTGCCGTACCGGCTCAAGGTACGCACGGCCTCATTGGCAATCCCTTCTCTTGATCGCATGGGAAAAACCCTCCTTTCAGAGAAACTGATGGCGGATTTTTCGGCAGAAGAAATCAGACGGTCGCAGCGCCTGGCGTTTACCCGCGCGATGATTGACATGAACCAGGGCGGCATCGAGCGAGAGCGCCAGCTTCGAGAATTCCTCAATGTTCCAGAATTGCGTTCCGAGACAGCAGCCGTCCTCATGCGGCATGGCTTGCCGGTTGAGGCGAGCTTGCAGGACGAACTTGTTGGTGATCTCCTGAAGAATGTCCAGCAACTGCCGCGAGGATCAGATGTTCGCGCAAGTCTGGAGACGATGCTGAAAGGTCCTGGAGAAATTTCTGATTACGAAATGATCTCCGAACTTGCTGAGCTTCCTGCCATGCAGGACCCTGAAACACGCAAACTCTTGGGGAATCAGCTGGCCGCCCGTCTCCAGAAGGATTTTGAAGGTGCCGATCGTCTTGCCAGCCTGGCGGCGATGAGCGCCGTGGGGGAGAATGAAGACATACTTTCTGGCAATTCTGGTCACGATCAGATCGTCGAGTCTGCCGCCCGATTCGCAGGAAATATTGGCCTTTTGAGCGTCATGACAGCCTTGTCGGAAGACATTCCTGACAGCGAAGGCCTCACATCGGAACGGGCAGCCCTGGCCTTCCGCATGCAGGATTTCGCGAGTTTGCGAGATCTCACACAAACCCGATCTGACAATCCCGATGTTATGCGTCTTGCTGCCATGGCTGCTGTGCTGACCAACGACCGGGCCTGGCTCGCCAAAGTTGCCTCGAGAGTTGTGTTGGACACGCCAACCGTGGTCGACCTCATTGAAACAGATGCCGCTTCCGGCAATTGGATCCTACCGGCGGCAGTCTATTCAGCTGCAGAGCGGATTACTCAGGAAGACTATCGGCCGCGTATTGATGCCGTTCTCGCTTTGAAGTTTGGCAAGGCCGAACCGAGGCTCCAGCGTATCAAGTTGAGTGAGATTCCGGAACATCTCGGTCAAATCAGCGCGGCGCTAAATTCGAATTTTCAGGAGATGCCCTGATGTCTAATGCGATCTATGCGGCTCTGACCCGACAAGATGGTCTGCTTCGAGAGATGCAGGTAATTGCCAATAATATGGCGAACTCCAGCACAACTGGGTTCAAGTCCAACCATGCCATTTTTGCGGAGCACATTGCTGCCGTAGGCGACCAGTCTGAGAGCCTGTCCATGGGCAGCCTTGCCGGGCATAATTTCGACCTTTCCCAAGGCGGAATGAAGCATACGGGCGGTCAATTCGATCTCGCCATTCATGGAGACGGATTCTTTGTTCTTGATACGCCGGCCGGCGAACGTCTCACCCGCTCTGGGGCTTTCCAACTGTCAGCAGAGGGCAACCTTGTTGACGCCTTTGGCCACCAGGTCCAAGGGGCCGGCGGCGGAGCGATCGCGATCCCGCAGGAAGTTACCAGAGTTTCAATTGCTCCCGATGGTACCCTTTCGTCTGGCGAAGAAATATTGGGGCAGGTTGCGGTCGTCATGCCCGATGGCGAACTCAATCAAGAGGGCGGCACCATGTTTGCAGCTCCGAATGGTCATCAGCCAATCGAAGAGCCCTCAGTGATCCAGGGCACGCTGGAACAATCCAATGTATCCTCAATCCTCGAAGTATCTCGCTTGATTGAGGTGCAGCGCGCTTATGAGGCTGGTCAGACACTGATCGAGAAAGAAGACGATCGGATCAATCAATTGATCAAGACGATACGCCAGCTGTGAAGCTGGCTTAGAACCGTAGGGGAATGAAATGAAGTCATTGCAGATCGCCGCGACAGGAATGGCCGCTCAACAGATGCGCGTCGAAGTCATTTCGAACAATATCGCCAATATGAGCACGGCGGCCTATCGCCCGCGCACCGCCGAGTTCTCGGACCTCATGTACCAGCAACATCTTACGCCAGGCACGATCACGTCGCAGGTTGGTACCGTCGTTCCGGCGGGTATCCAGCTGGGTACCGGCGTAAAGCCTTCATCGGTGTCCATGGAAATCACTCAGGGAAGCCTCCGCCAAACGGGCGCGGAGCTTGACCTTGCGATTGACGGAACGGGCTTTCTTGAGATCACGCTGCCGTCTGGAGAGTCTGCCTATACGCGGGATGGCAAGCTGAACCGAAGCGCCGAGGGTGAGATCGTCACAATGGATGGATTCCCGCTGGCAGATGGCTTGGTCATTCCGGAGAATGCGCGAAGCGTTGCCATCAGCCGAGATGGCGAGGTGGTAGCCTATTTCGACGATGGATCTGACGGTCAGGCCATTGGGAACATCTCGCTTGTCCGCTTCATCAACGAAAAAGGCCTCGAGGCCATGGGCGACAACATGTTCCGAGAAACCGAAGCCTCCGGTCCGGCTAACCAACTCGTGCCGGGGACTGAGGGGATGGGGCTTCTTCGCCAGGGCTTCCTCGAGGAATCCAGCGTCGACGTGGTTCAGGAGATTTCGGAACTGATCGAAGCCCAGCGAGGCTATGAGCTTAACTCAAAGGTTATTACCGCAGCTGACGAGATGTTGGCTGCCACAACACGAGTGAGGTAACAGGATGATACCAGCTATTGCTTTGGGATTAGGGCTGGCGGCGCAAATGCTTGGTGGCTCGTCGCTCGTGGTCAAGGAAGTTATTCGCGCCGGCGACACGGTTACGGCCGCCAACATATCGACGGAGACGGGTGCTTTGGTCGACACCGATAACCCTCTGCTCGGCCGAGAAGTTCGCCGCACGGTGTATGTCGGACAAGAATTGTCGATGGATGATACGCGCCCCGCACGCCTTGTGCGCCGCAACCAACTCGTGACGGTAAAATTCGTCAGCGGAGCATTGGAAATCACGACGACTGGCCGGGCGATGGGGGAGGCGACTGAAGATGAAGCAGTCGCGATCCTGAATTTGAATTCGAAGAAGATCGTAAACGGTATTGTTCAGAAAGATGGATGGGTGCTTGTGCAATGAAACATTATCTTACATTCACCGCAGCATTCCTTGGCCTCACAGCCTGCGGCTCTGTGCCTTCGGCAGATGCAACATTCGACATGACTGCACCTGCGACCACCATGCCGGCGGTGATGCAGCAGGCCTATGTTGAGCCCGAAGGTACAAGCGATGCGTCGCTTTGGACTACCGCTCCAAATGCTCTGCTCAGCATGCGCCGAGCAAAGGCTATCGGCGACCTGCTGACTGTCGTTGTTGAGATGGACGATCAGGCAAGCCTGCAAAGCTCTCTGTCTCGGAATCGCAATAGCAGCGCTGACGTGAATGTCGATGCGCTGTTCGGTTTGCCGGAGTGGGCAAACGGTGTGCTGCCTGGCGGGGCGTCATTGTCACCTGGCGTCGACTATAATCGTGGGTCGTCAATGGACGGAAGTGGCGCGATGAATCGGGCCGAGAAGATCGCCTTTACGCTTGCGGCACGCGTAGTTGCGATGGAGCCGAATGGCAACCTGGTCATTCAGGGCTACCAGCAAACGCGCGTAAGCAACGAGGTTCGCATGCTGACGGTAAGCGGCGTAATTCGATCACAAGATATCACCCGGACCAATACGGTAACCTATGAGAAGATCGCAGATGCGCAGATTTCATACCTCAACAGCGGTGATGCGACATCGGTTCCGCAACAGCGGATTGGCCAGAAAATCATCGACAAGGTCGTACCGTTCTAGGATCCTGAAATGAAGCAAATCGTTCCTTCCATTGTAGCCTTGCTCGCAATTTCTGCTGGCGGTGGCGGTGCCTATTTTCTGAAGTCCGGTTCCTCCTCTTCGCCGGTGGCTGCGGCTGAGCACGAGAATGATGGCCAGGATAGTGATGAACACGCCGCGCCCAAGAAGGAAAAAAAGGCCAAGAAGGAAAAAGACTCCCACGGAAAAAGTGACAAGCACGGCGCTGCTGACAGTGGCGAAGTGACATATTACAAGTTCACGCGGGAGTTCGTCGTCCCCATGATTGAGGATGATCGGGTGCAAAGCCTGGTGATCCTGAACCTTAACCTCGAAGTCGACACAAGTATTTCGCAAGAGTTGTTTTCGAAAGAGCCCGTCCTGCGCGACAACATCATGACCACTTTGGTGAAACTGAGTAGTGGGGGGCGGACGCTGAACTCTATCACCGATGTCGACAATTACGAGACGTTGCGCGCCATGATCCTTACGAACCTCCAGAACGAGATTCCGAACGGCATTCATAACGTGCTGATACTGGATATGGCCCGTCAGGATCTGTGATCTGCCATTTGCCTGACATAGGCGAGGACCTGCGGGCTTTTTTAGCTAGCTCACAGCCTCGGAATATTTGTTCACGCTCGTAAGGTCGGCCGATAGGTGAGATGAGGTGCCGAAGCGGAGCCCGCCATTCTCGGTTGAGACATCGGTGATGGTGGTAATGATCTGAGGCGCTCCCAATCCGATGTATTCTTCACCTCTGTAATAGTCGATGTTGAACTCGAAAATCTCGTCTGTCGTAATGGTGTCACCGGAATTGGTCTGTCCATTCCATGTGTGGACACCGTCTTCCATATCCAGCTTTTCAGACCAGACAAGCTCTCCCTCCGAGTCCCGCACGGTCAGGTATGCGTCGTCAGCCTCGGTAGGCGTGTTGGCCAGATAGCGGATTTCGGAGCCTGTGTATGGCACCCATGACGACTCAACCGTTACGGTCTCGCCCAGCCATTCACTGGCGAACATTGTGTGGAGTTCCCCGATAAGTGACGAAATTCCACCCAACGCAGAGTTTGTCTGAACCTGCTGTTCAAGCGAGGAAAACGTCGCGAGCTGGTCAACAAACTGTGTCGAATCCATTGGGGAGAGTGGGTCTTGATTCTGAACCTGCGCAGTGAGCAGTTTGATGAAGTTATTGAACTCCTCACCAAATTGTTGGGTGGCTGCCGAAGAGGCAGTCGTCTGCGTTTGCGCGGCGGTGGTCGATTCGATCGTGCTCATGAAGTCGAACTCCTATACCCGTATATCCAGGCCGTTGGTGACGGTTCTGGAGGGGGTGGCTTGTTGAAGGGGGGATGCAGCGACGGCCAAACTATCTGGGTCGCTGTCCAGGGCGTCGGCGTCAGTGTTCGACCAGCTTTGAGCCGGGTTCTGATCAGAGGGTTGCTCGCGAAAGGTCATATCCTGGCTAGACAAGCCGTGCTCGTCGAGGACCGAGACCAGGTCCGGGTGAAAGGCTCGTATTCGGCGAATTGCTTCAGCTGAATCTGCTGTGACCAGCACGTGCTGTAGGCCTTGCGAGTCAAACTTGAATTCAAGAGAGACCCGTCCGAGTTCTGGCGGATCGAGCTGTATTCGCACGCGGTTCGACTGCGTGTCTGATGACAACTCCCGAGAAATGATGCTCGGAATATCGGCGGGTACAGCAACATAATTCGCTTGAGGTTGCGCGGGGGCGACTACGGCTTGCATCGAGGGGGTGGAGATCGTCGGCGTCGTGCTCGTTACGGCTGACAGGCCCAATGTAGATGGTTGCCCGGTGTCAGATGCCGGGCTGGCAAACTCTGTCGCCATTCCGGTTGCAAATCCTTGGACCGGCTCCATAGACCCTAAGGTATTGAGCGATCCTGGCAGGGGGTCAGGTGATTTCCGGTCTTGCGGCGTGCCGTCCTGAGCGGTGTCGCCAGATGGAGCGGGCTGTGGAGTTCCAGCGGTGTTGAAGGTGGTCTTCTGGGGGGCGGGGGAGGGCTCCAACTCGGATTCGCTAGCCGCGTCAGCTAGCGCACCCATCTCAGTGGCTTTCGGAACAATAGCCGATTCGATCAGCGCATCCGGTTCGATGTCAGAGGCCTCTCGAGGCTCGGCTGGGGGTGCCTGAAACTGGAGCGGGTCATCAACGGCGACCGTTGCTGGCAAGTCCTCAATGGACGCACCGGCGCGTTCAGGCTCGGCGTCTGCTAGACCCGGCACAATAGTGGTTTTGGTGCCTGCAAGATCCGAATCAACAATGGTTTTGGCGTCGGGTGCGCGCGGCTCGGACGAAGCCGACGCCTCTATTATTTCCGCGGCATGCGGGACCGGAATAGTCACGTCAGAATCTGTGCCTTTGACAGTGTCCGGATCGACATTTGAGGTGACCAGTGGCGCTGAAACTTCCAAGGCTTCCTCAAGGTTTGCGAAGTCGGTTGCCTCAAGGTCGGCTGGATCAAGCTCTACATCTATGACGTTTTCAGATTCCAGATTCAGAAAGGCGATCGGCGACGCATTTGCGGTGTCAGTGTTTACGCTCGCCATCATGATCTGATCTGGCGCTTCACCTTCAATAGTATCTTGTTCTGCTAAATGCTTCTGAAAAGCCTTGCCTAGTTCTCCATCCGCTAACGGAGATGCATTTGGCGCACCGCCAGATGAATCGACTGCGGACATTCCATCGAAGCTCAGAAAAGGCGTCATAGGTTAATCCAGATTAGGTTTCTCTTAACCCTGTTTGGCCCAACACTGGTAAAATAAGTTTTAAGCAAACGCGGTTCATTTCGCTGCCGCCAGACGTGAGGAGTGAGAGGTATGACAGATATTTCAGGCGCAAGTATGGGAACAGCGCCTGTGTCTGGCACCTCGCCCGCCGGAAACGGCGCAGGCAAGACTGCCATCGAAGAAATCGGTGTGAGGTTCGAACAACTGCTCTGGTCCGAAATGCTGAGTCACACTGGACTCGAAGAGGCCTTCACCCAGTCAGGAGGGGAGGCGGCTTCGGCGTTTTCGCGAATGATCATTGAGGCAATTGCCGAAGATCTCGCCGAAAAGCACCCCTTGGGGCTGAACGCGACCGGCATACCAGCCTCAAGCGAGGGCAACGAACAAATAGGAATTGTTACCGATGACTGACGCCGCGCGCGCCCAACAAATCATGTCTCAGGTCGAAAGCGTCCTGTCAGCCGAGAAGCATCTTCTGCTCTCAGGCCAGGTTCACCGTGTCGTGGAATTGTCTGAAGAGAAGGTCCAGGCCATGACGGCTTTCGAGTCCTTGCTTCAAGAAGCCGGTCAGATGCTGCGAGCGGAAACCATTCAGGCTCGGCTCAGGGGTATTGTACAGGCAGCAAGTGAGAACTCCATTCACTTCCGCGCCGTTCAAAATGGCCTTCAGAACATGGCAACCAGGCTCGGCCGCGTGTCTCAGGACTCCTATGTGGGAGCCTATCAGTCCAATGGATTGCAAACGCCATTTTCAAACGCTACCGGGAATTATCTTAAGAAGGCATGACGGTTAACTGATTGTACACGGGTCCTGTATACTCAGTTACGGCGAACCAAGATGGGTTGCGGGAATTCCCGACGTCAGGACGACGTGAGATCGAACCTAGGCAGCGACATAGCCGCTCGCCTGACGAACATGGGGTACATTCAAAATGTCCAGTATTCTGACCAACAATAGTGCGATGGTTGCGCTGCAGACTCTGCGCGGAATCAACAGCAACCTCGAGACGGTCCAGTCCGAGATTTCGACCGGTAAAAAGGTCGCCACCGCAAAAGACAACGCCGCCATCTGGGCTATCTCGACCGTCATGGCGACGGACGTAGACAGCTTCAACCAAATCACGGACTCCCTGAACAAGGGTTCTTCGACTGTGGGTGTTGCCCGTGCCGCTTCCGAGCAGGTCACCAGCCTCCTGCAGGACATGAAAAACCTGATCGTTTCCGCTCAGGAAGATCTGAATGCTGACGACCGTGCGAAGATCCAGACGGATATCGATGCCAAGCGCACCGCGATCAGCAATATCGTCAACGCCGCTCAGTTCAATGGCCAGAACCTGCTGCAGGGCGACGAGAGCATCAGCATTCTCGCCTCCCTCGACCGCGGTTCGGATGGTTCGGTCTCTGCGACTTCCATCACCGTTGCCCGTCAGGACCTGCAGACATCTGCAGCTGTTGACGCTGCTGATAAGGAATCTGGCGATGCTGGTTTTGTATCGACCGCTGATTCCGCAACTGACAGCACTGTCGATCTCGTAGATGGCGACGCTGGATTCTTGGCCACGGCTCAGTCGGGCGCGATCAGTGATGGTAACGACGCTGATGTCACGGTTGATGCGGGTACTGTGACTGCCGGTGATGAGTTCACGATCAATGTGGGCGGTGCCGACTACACCTATACCGCATCTGCGGATGATACCGCGAATGATGTTGCTGCCGGCCTCAAGGCGCTGATCGATGCCGGTAGTATTGGCAACCTCACCGTCACTGTGACTCCTGGTGCTGATCCGGCTTCCGATGATGCCACCATCAATTTCGCCGCGTCCGGTGGCAACGTTGCTTTTGACGAAACTGGCTTGGCCGCCGAGACAACCGAAAGCGTTATCTCTGATGGTGACACCGTGGACGTTACGCTGGCGGGCGGTACGATTGCTGCGGGTGATACCTTCACGATCAACGTCGGCGACGCTGACTACACCTACACAGCTGTCGATGGCGATACCAACAATGACGTCGCTGCAGGCCTCAAGACGCTGATCGATGCCGGTGGTATCACAGACCTTACGGTCACGGTGGCAGACGCCGCTGATCCAACCGCAGATGCTGCGACGATCACGCTCGAAGCCGACGGTAGCGATGTTGCGGTCAACCTGACCGCTCTCGCGTCCCAGGATGCGGCAGTTGCTGCAGGCGGCCTTGGCGCCATCGCTGACCTGAGCGTTGGAACGACTGAGGATGCTACG
This sequence comes from Hyphomonas sp. UBA4494, assembly GCF_002388935.1. Taxonomy (NCBI): domain Bacteria; kingdom Pseudomonadati; phylum Pseudomonadota; class Alphaproteobacteria; order Hyphomonadales; family Hyphomonadaceae; genus Hyphomonas; species Hyphomonas sp. UBA4494. Next base: position 35,099 of record NZ_DGNK01000031.1, on the reverse strand, counting down.
GCGGCTCTGAACACAATCGAAGACCTGCTGGATACGGCTATCAACGCCGCAACAGCATTCGGTTCGGCTCAGACCCAGATCGAAGGTCAGGGCGAATTCGTCCAGACGCTGATCGACTCGATGACCGCCGGTATCGGTGCCATGGTCGACGCAGACATCGAAGCGGCATCCGCCAAGCTTCAGGCCCTGCAGGTTCAACAGCAACTCGGCGTTCAGGCGCTGTCGATTGCGAACTCGAACCCGCAGACACTCCTGTCGCTGTTCAGATAATTTCAATAGGACCCAGGCGCTGATTGGCGCCTGGGTCCGCTTACTACCAACACTAGAGAGGGTGCATGCAACAACTGGCTTACAAGGCATATGGTGAGGTCACGAGCCGCACTGCCAATACCGGACAGATTGAATACGCCCTGTTTCAGGACATCACGCAGGCACTTAAGAATGTTGACGAGGTCGAAATGCCAGCGCCCGCAGTCTGGGCCGACGCAATCGATCGCAATATGAAACTCTGGCAAATTCTTTCAACCGACCTGATGAGCGAAGCCAACGAATTGGACCCTGCGCTCAAGCGAAATCTTATTGCGCTTTCTGAGTCGGTCCGCCAGATCAGCTACCAGGTTCTCGCGCGCAAGGCAGAGATCACAGAACTGGTCGAGATCAACGAAATAATTATGCAAGGCCTGGAAGGACAAACTTCCTCACCTGCAAATGTGGCGGCAGAATAATGTCAGGACTTGTGCTCAAACTCGCAGCGGGTGAACGGTTTGTCGTGAACGGCGCCACGTTGGAGAATGGGGACAAGCCTTCCACTGTCCGTGTGGTCGATGACAACGCTCGAATTTTGCGCTGTCGCGATGCGATGAAACCCCAAGAAGTTGATACGCCAACCAAGCGCGTATATTACGCAATCCAATTGATCATTACGGGCGATCTGAACGAAGCCGACGTCCTGCCAGCCATTCTGGAAGAATGCGCTCGGCTAGATGACGTATTCGAAACCATAGACCGCAAATTGCTGAGCGTTTTGCGCTCCATGCTAGATCGCGGAAACTTCTATTCGGCACTTTGCCACCTGCGCAACATCATTGCGATCGAAGCTGAACTCCTAAAAGTCGCTAGTTTGAAACCACAGTTTACCGAGCAGGCGCAGGTCGCCTGACATGGTCTATCAGCCGGTCATCCCGATCACAGGATATGGCGGGTGGAAATTCCTGGAATCCACGCTTGAGAAGCAGATGGAGGGGTTCACCGACTCTGCCAGTATCAAGAACGACCGCGAATACTTTCAAGAAAAGATGTCGTCGCCAATCGCGATGGAAGACTTCCTGTCCGACAAGCGGCTCCTCCGCATCTCTCTCACGGCCTTTGATCTTGGGGGAGAGGAGTGGAAAGTCGGTTACATTCGTCATGTGATGGACGAACAGGCTGATCCCGACAGTACTTTCCTGACCCGCCTGAACAATCAGGCATACAAAGATTTTGCCAGCACTTTCGCAGTGAGTGAGGGTAAAATCTCGCTGTCTGCGGATACGATTTCGACACTGTCAGATAATTTCGAACTGGCCTCTTTCCGGTCCGCCGTTGGCGATGTTGATAATAACATGAAGCTTAGTCTGAATTTCCAGGCGAAGATTGGCAACCTTGTTCGAGAAGAATCGAGCGATTCTGCGAACCTCTATCGTATTCTGGGGGATGTTCCGACTCGAACTGTTTTCGAGACAGCGCTGAATTTACCCACTTCTTGGCAGCAGTTGGACGTCGACCAGCAGGCAGATATTCTGAAAGAGCGCGTATTGAGCGTCTTTTCTATCAGCAAGATAACAGACTTGGCCAATGAGGACGTCATGGACAAGGTAATCCAACGCTTTCACACGATGGACTCGATCGCCAATGGCCAGTCCTCGCTTTCCTCCGGATCTGTGGCGTTGACGCTTCTGAATAATGCAGCTGGCTTCGGATCGACCGCCAGCCAAAACCTGTTTCTCAGCATCGTGTCCAGCTAGGATTTTTCGGCGGCCTCAACAGGGTCCAACAAGTCCTGAAGGTGCTGGAAGGCTTGTGGGATATGTCCAGTATTCGGCTCTGAAACGAAATTGTCCAGCTGCGGGAAGCGTTCGATGGATCGATCTCCGGCTGCGTCATGTCCTCGCTCATACAGATTGGCGCGCAGCATCGGCGCGATTTCTTCATAGAGTGCAATCGTCCGTCGGTAATCCTTGATGATTTTGTTTTCATCTGGTTTGGCCGCATCTGGCAGGCATCTCGAGACACTGCGCAAGACATCAATAGCGGGATACCGTCCGCGTTCGGATATCTCCCGCGACAGGATGATATGACCATCCAGAACCCCACGGACCATGTCTGCTACGGGCTCTTCCATATCCGATCCAGCCACCAGGACGGAAAAGATTGCGGTAATATCGCCTTGGCCTTGCGCACCAGGGCCGGTCCGTTCCGCGACTTCTGCAATGGCGCGTACGGTTGACGGTGGAAAGGCGTTGAGGGCGGGAGTCTCTCCAGCCGAGAGAGATACTTCACGATGTGCTTCGGCAAAACGTGTGATGGAATCAAACAGGAAAAGGACCTGGTGCCCCTCATCCCGAAAATGTTCCGCAGTCGCGATCGCGCAGAGCGCGGCGCGTTTCTTGGCTCCGGGTGGGTCATTGGCAGTCGCAGCTACAATGACCGTTCGGGACAGGACGTCTTTGGGTAGAGTCTTATGGACGAACTCATTCACTTCCCGGCTGCGTTCGCCGATCAAGGCAATGACGACGCGGTCCGCTTTCACGCCAGCGGCGAGCGAGCCAAGGAAGGTAGATTTACCGACACCAGACCCGGCAAACAGGCCCATTCTCTGACCCTGACAGATCGGTAGGATCGTGTCAGTGATCATCCACCCGGTGGAAAGGCGCTGGCCTAGGCTTTTGCGGGTTGTGTTCGCCGGGGGCGATGCTCTCAGCGGGCGGCGAGTGGTGTTGGCGGCTGGTGCTATGGCGCTCTCGCCGGAAATCGTGCCTCGGTAGTCCACGATCTTGCCGAGCCAATGATCACCGGGCTCGACATAGGCTTCCTGTTCCAACACAGCTCGATCGCCAATTAGGATCGCATCAGATTCACCGTAAAGCATTGCTTTCACATGACCGCCGGAGACGGCGAGCACTTCTCCGAACACCTCACCCTGACGCGTGCGAACCCGAATTTCATTTCCCAGGCGGGCAAACTCGCTGATCCCGCCAATCAGAATCAGTCCCGGAGATACCTCCGTGACGGTTCCCCAGATTCGGTACAGGCGATCAGGAAAATTGGGGGTCGGATGCAACAAGTAAACAGATCTCGCCTATTCGTTAACTCTTTCTTCAAATTACCCCGGCAATTCTTCCAAAGTATTAACTAGGAGCGATTCTGTGGCGATTCTCAATCTGGATGTCCTGAATGTTTACAGCGCCATGGCGCGCCATGCTGCTGAGAGCCAGAAAGTATCGGCGACAAATATCGCCCATGCCAACGATCCTGATTACAAGGCGCAACATGTCGAAGCCTTTCAGGACTTTCTCGCGCGGGCTGCATCAAGCGGAGCCGTCGATGCCGGCGACCCAGCTTTCAAGACGTTCGAGACGGATTTCGCAAACTCGCCGAACGGGAACTCTGTAAACCTCGAGCTCGAAATGTTCCGCGCAACCGACGCGCAGGGGCAGCACGAAATGGCGGTCTCAGTCTACACAAAGTCGCTTGACCTCCTTCGCACAGCCATTGGTCGGAAAGGGTAATTCATGGACTCACTCAAAGCCACTATGATGCAGGCTGTTTCCGGTATGCAGCTCCAGTCGAAACGAATCGATATCTCGTCCCAGAATGTTTCGAATGCCGACACGCCCGGTTACCGCCGCAAGATTCTGTCCGTCGAGCAGGCACCGACTGCTGCGGACGCCTTCATTGCGACACGCATCGAGCTCGATCAAACCGAAGGCGAGCGCAGTTATGATCCCGCCAGTCCGCTAGCGGATGCAGAAGGATATGTGACAGCGTCCAACGTGTCGCTGGTCACTGAAATGGCTGATATGCGCGAAGCGAATCGCGGATATGAGGCCAACCTGAACTCGTTCCGGCAGGCGCGAAGCATGTACCAGTCACTTCTCGGTATTCTCAGGCGTTAAAGGGGGGCAGAATGTCCAATGTAAGCATCAGTGCATACGCAGCGCTCGGTTCGATCAAGCCGGCCCAGGTTTCTGACAAACCAGCAACAAACCCGGCTGAAAAGTCGGGGGTGGCAGAGGGGTTCTCGACCTTCAAGGCTGCTCTGCAGGAGGCTGAGCAGACAGCCATGCAGACCGCTGTGTCCGGCGCGGATCCCCATGCCATGGTCGAAGCGCTAGCTCAGGCCGAGTTGGTCCTTGATGCCGCCGTGACTGTTCGGGACAAGGTCGTTGAAGCCTATCAGGAATTGCTTCGGATGCCGGTCTGATCAGGGCGGCCACACATGACCGAACTCGCCATCTTTGAAGTGTTGCGCGGTGCGCTCTGGGCGGCGGCCATGATGGCGCTGCCCATTCTTGCTGTCACGCTGGTGCTTGGGTTTGTAATTGGCTTGCTACAGGCGCTCACCTCCATTCAGGAAATGACGCTTACCTTCGTGCCAAAGATTTTGGCCGTCGTCGTCGTGTTCTTCCTGTCGCTTGGGTACATGACGCGCATTTGCCTTGATTTCTTTAATAATACCGTTCTCCCCATGATTTCGAATTAGGGCCGCCATGCCGACCTCACGCTTCTTCGATTTGTCAAAGCCGACCGCCATCCTCGCGATCGGCTTGATGGCGATTATTCTCATCATGGTATTGCCCGTCCCGGCTTGGGTTATGGACATCGGTCTCACGGCGTCCTTCGCGTTTGCCATTCTGATTTTCACGACCAGTATCTTCATCGAAAAGCCCCTGGACTTTTCGTCATTCCCGAGCGTGCTTCTGGCATCGCTGATGCTGCGCTTGGCGCTGAACGTATCCTCGACCAAACTGATCATCAGCCAGGGCCATACGGGTACCGACGCTGCCGGCAACGTCATCGAAGGCTTCGCCATGTTCATCATGGGCGGAAATCTGTTTGTGGGTCTGGTTGTGTTCGCGGTGCTGGTCATTGTGAACTTCATGGTCATCACCAAAGGCGCCGGCCGAATGGCAGAGGTCGGTGCGCGGTTCGCTTTGGACGCGATGCCGGGCAAGCAGATGGCCATCGATGCCGATTTGGCTGTTGGTGCTATCAGTCATGAAGAGGCGCGCAACCGTCGTCAGAAGGAGCAGGAAGAAGCTTCCTTCCTAGGTTCACTGGACGGTGCGTCAAAATTCGTGAAGGGCGATGCGATCGCCGGCTTGCTCATTACCGCCTTGAACCTCGTTGCGGGCGTCGGCTTTGGCCTTGCCGCACACGGGCTCAGCTTCACTCAGGCGCTGAACAATTACTCCATTCTGACGGTAGGGGATGGTCTCGTTTCCCAAATCCCTTCCGTTATCGTATCAGTATCGGCGGCAATGCTTCTGGCGAAAGGCCGTGAGGACGGTGCGATCGATCTGGCGCTCGGCGCGCAATTGGGTGCGAATGCCACTTCCCTGATGATCGTGTCGGGAATCCTCGCAATTTTCGCGCTGTTTCCGGGTCTTCCGTTTCTTCCTTTCATGCTGGCTGCAGCGGCGTTCGCGGCGGCATCTTTCTATATTCGCCGGCGGGAGCGCGACCTAGCCGCGAAAGCGGAAGCTGGCGAAATTGAAGAGCCGAAAACCAGCCTCGTCATTGGTGACTCTATTCACTCCGACGAGATCCACCTGGAGGTTGCCCCAGATCTGGTGGGCATGGTGCTGCAGGGGGCAGGTGGCTTTGAAAGTCGAATCGACAAGATTCGAAGGTATATTGCAGAAGAATATGGCTTCGTTCTGCCGTCCATCAGGATGACGGACAACCCAACGCTCGGGAAGAACGAATACCGCATTCGAATTCAAGGTGTGCGGGTAGATACAGGTCTTGTGCGTCCGGGCTCGCTGTTGGCGTTGATGGAAGATGGGCAACTGCCACACCTACAGGGTGAGAAGGTCAAAGAACCCGTTTACAAGGCAGCCGCCCGCTGGTTGCCAAGTACAAAGAAGCAAGAGCTGTCTGCTGCTGGTATTCCAGCGGTCGAGCCGACGGAAGTTCTCGCGACTCACATGCTTGAAGTCATTCAGGCAAACTTCACACTCGTCTTTACACGCATGGTTATGCTGGACACGCTGGATGCCTTGACTCATATCAGCGACAGCGAACGTGCTGCGTCCAACAGGCGGTTCCTTGATGAATACATTCCCGGGAAGGTTAGTCCTGAACTTCTGCTATCAGTGCTGCGCCTGCTGCTTGAGGAGCGCGTGTCGATTCGTAATCTGTTCCTGATTGTTGAAACAATTGCCGAGGTCAAAGCCCAGTCAAGCGCGCCGTCGCGCATTGTGGAACTCGTTCGCCAGCGGCTCGGATTCCAAATTGTCGATCGCCTTCAGGACGGTCAAGGCCGCCTTCCGCTGCTCCAGCTCTCCACCAATTGGGAACAAAAGTTCAACGAGCACGAAATCTCCCGCGAGGATGGCGGATCGGATATTGCCCTGCCTCCAGAAATGTTTGGAGAACTGACGACAGCGGTGCAGGCCAAATTGAACGAAATGGCTCAGAAAGGTGTCGTTGCCTCCGTGGCAACCTCGTCCCGTCGGAGACGTTTCCTGCAAACTGTTCTGGCGAGCAAGGGCGTGCGCAACTCCGTTCTGGCGTATGAGGAAATCGGTTCCAAGAGCAAGCCGTACATCGTCGGCGTCGTCTGATGCTGGAAGGACTTCCAATCGGGCCACAACTTTCGGCCTGGATTATCCTTTTCATGCTGATCGTCGCCAGGTTGACCTTTGTCGTATTCCTGATGCCGGGGATTGGCGACCAGACCGTGCCGATGCGTGTGCGCATGTCGCTGTTACTGGGCGTGGCCACCCTGTTTGCCATGTCCGGCATCGTCACGGCACCTGTTGATATCTCAATTGCGAACTTTGTCGGTCTCCTGGGGGCGGAAACCATAATCGGGCTGGGCCTGGGTGTATTGCTGCGCACATCCATCTGGATTCTGAACATGGCCGGATCACTGATCGCCCAAACGATCGGGCTTTCGCAAATGCTCGGCATTGCGCTGGATGCTGAGGCGCAGACGGTGGTCTCGAACATGTTGGCCATGGCGGGTGCCGTCCTACTCTTGTCGGCAGACTACCATGTCAGCGTATTTGTTAGACTCGCTGAAATATACATCGAAATTCCGGTTGGGGGGCTCACGCAGTTCGATCAGTCCTTTGTCATTGAGGGCATGTTCAACGCCATAAAGTTTGCCGTCCTGATCGCTTGGCCCTTTGTGGCGATCAACCTGCTCTACAACATCTCACTCGGCTTTATTAATAAGGCGCTGCCATCGCTGATGGTGGCATTTGTGGGCGCCCCCTTTATGATCGGAGCGGGGTTTGTGCTTCTGGCCATTTCGGTGTCAACTATCCTGATAGTCTGGATGGATCGGGTCTCCGGTTCGATCGGCTGGTGGTGAGGTAGGCAATGGCCGAGGATCAATCAGGTGGTGGCGAGAAGGAGTTCGAGGCCACCGAACAGAAGCGACGTGAGGCGCGTCGCGAAGGGAATGTCGCCCAGTCCAAGGAAGCCAATACGTTTGCCCTGTTCGCTGGCGTTATCATCGCTGCCATCATGTTCAGTGCCGTTGTGGCGGGGGCCATGTTCAGCGAATTTTCCGCATTGATGTACCACGCTGACAGCTATGCGGCGGACGTTTTCAACGACGGTGGCGGAGCAACGAAAGCTTGGCTGGCGCGCACATTGGTCAAGGTGATACCCTTGTTTGCGATCATGGCGGCCCTTGTACTCGCCACGCTGGTTGTCCAGCAATCGATTGCCTTCTCGGCGAAGAAGATCAAACCCGAGTTCAACAAGATTTCGCCAACCGAAAACCTGAAGAAGAAGTACGGCACAAAGGGCCTGCTGGACTTCCTGAAGGATATGGCAAAAATGTTCTTTGCTGGCGGGCTCGCGGCTGTGTTCCTGTACGGGTTTGCACAGCATTACTATGCGAGTAGTGCGGTGGAACTCAGCGATTTCTTCAATTTCACCTTTGGCCAGGTGCTGACGCTGTTCCTTATCTTCGGTGTGTTTCAGTTCGTCCTCGCTGCGATTGACCTGCCGCTGCAGCGTCAGCTGCATTCCAACAAGCTCAAGATGAGCAGAGAGGACATTAAAAAGGAGCAGAAGCAAAGCGAAGGCGATCCTCAGCTCAAGCAGAAGCGGCGCGAGAAGGCGTCCAGCATGAGTCGGAACCAGATGATGCAGAATGTCAAAACAGCGACCGTCGTCATGGTCAACCCGGAACACTATGCCGTGGCCTTGAAATGGGATCCGGAGGGAGGCCGTGCACCCGTCTGTGTCGCCAAGGGTGTCGACCATCTGGCTGCCAAGATCCGCGAAACTGCCATGGCCAATGATATCCCAATCTACCGGGATCCACCGTCAACCCGGTCCATCTACCGGTTGGTAGATATTGACGAGGAAATCCATCCTGACCATTTCGCAGCCGTCGCAGCTGCAATCAGTTTCGTCGATCGCATTCGCAAGCAGACCGGGGGTGCCCAATGACAGGTTCTCGCCCGAAATTGCTCAAGCTCGTCGCGCTGAAGCGTCAGAAAGCGGAGCAATCCCTTGCAATTGTCCAAACCGAGCTGCGCGATCTTGGGAAGCAACTGGATGCATTGCAGGAGGAGTTCGCCAGTGCTGACCGGGCGGGCGGAGATGTGCACGCGATGATGCTTTCAAGCCGATACGGTCATTCCAGACGGGTTCTGCATGATATGGATCGCAAGCGGTCTGAGATTGCGGACGCGCAACAAAGGTTCAACGCTGCGCGAGAGGAGCTCAAACGGATACTGAATTCCGAAGACCAGCTTGTTCAGATGCGTGCGGGATCATGAAGTCGATCATGCTGGCGTGCAAATCAAGCAGCGTTGGAGGCCAGATCGTCTGACTGAACACGATTACGGCCATTACTTTTGGCCAGGTACAATCGCTGGTCAGCCTGCTCGATCAGGCCGTTAACGGTCAAACCCGGCTGGTGCTGGGCAATGCCGAACGAGGCCGTGATGGCGCCGATGGGTGTCTTGGTTCCCTTCAGGACGAGCTTTCTTTCAGACATCTGTTCACGTATGCGATCAATCAACTGGGTGGCCTGTTGCAGGCCCGTTGCAGGTAAGATAATTGCGAACTCTTCGCCCCCATAGCGCGCTACGAGATCCTTGCCCTTGATGTTGTTGGTGACGATTGAGGCAAAAATCTTTAGAATTTCGTCTCCTACCCGGTGACCGAAATTGTCGTTCACGCGTTTGAAATGATCAAGGTCTGCCATTGCCAGACAGAGGCTCGAACCCTGTTTGTTTGCCGCCTCAACTTCAGCGGCGAGGCGTAGGTCGAAGGCGCGTCGATTGTAGATGGAGGTGAGCGGGTCGCGCATGCTTTCATTGCGAACCGCCTCGAGCTCATGTTGCAGGCGTTCGATCTGCTTCATTGAGGCCATTAGACCATCGCTGAGGCGACGACTCTGATCGGTCATCCGACGACTTTCCGACATCAGGCGCGCAACGGCAGAGGAGAGAGCAGCTGACGAGCTTGAATCAGACAGGCCGCGTTCAATCTGCGTCAACGCGACTTCGAACTGGTCGCTGTTTTCCATACTGGTACCCACAAGGTCCAGGATGCTTGAGAGTTGCTGTTCAACTTCCCGTCCGATGTTCTCGCGTTTGGCGTGATCGTCGGTAGGGCGCAAATGCATGTTGTAGACTTCGTCGATTTCATATTGGCAAAGCGCGCCCCGCTCCAGCATTTCGTCGACCGCAACCACAACCTTGTTGTCGGACTTTGCTGCATACGCATACATCAGCGCGAATGTGTTGGGGAATGGCGGCGTGCCATGTTCTGCAATCAACTGGCTGGCAGTATCAGCATGCTCATACACTTTGGCAAAGGCTTGCTGGTCCTCAGGACACACAAATACTGGCGTCTTGGATTCGCTCATCTGAACCCGTCCCCATCGGCAATTCATTTAACGTCGAAGTTTACCTTGCGTATGCGACCTTCAAATATCGTTAAATGTGAACTTTTATTTCGCGGATTTGCGCGAACTATGAACCAGATTTATCTCCAGCTTTCGGCCGTTGTGTTGAGCTTGCAGTAGAAGTCGGATGCTTGTTCACTTGGACGCATGCTGGCATTGTTGCGACGGACTTCACCATCTTCTGAAGTGGTGCTGTCCGATGTTTCCGCTCACATATGAAACTCCGTCTGGCGATCCCGGCGCGATTCGAACGCGCGACCTACAGATTAGGAATCTGTTGCTCTATCCTGCTGAGCTACGGGACCGCTTGAGTAGGGTCGGCTATACGGGAATAACCGGAAGGATTGAAGTCGCCAATTGGCGGCTCTACGCTGCGACGCTGAGGATGGGCGAGTGGTATGGCGCGATTGAAGGTGGGGTTGGTGGTCTGCATGACCCTTGTTGCGTGCGGTGCGCCGGGTCCGCTGGACAGTCTGGAGCCGGGAGAGCGCGGCCGGGTTGTGCGCGTTGTTGATGGTGACACGATCGTTCTCGATACCGGGCAAAGCGTGCGGCTAGTCGGGATCGAGGCGCCTTCGGGAGGTTACCGGGATCGCGCACCACAACCTTATCATACCGAGTCCAAGCGCATGATGGAAGACATGGTGCTCGGCCGGGAAGTCCAGCTCCACTATGGGGGCCTGACGCGTGACCGCTACGACCGGGCACTGGCTCATGCCCAGACTGTTGACGCGCTTGGGCCGACGCTCTGGCTTAACGCCGAGATGGTGAAGAGGGGCGGGGCCCGCGTGCGTGTTTACCCGGACACTGCGGCGGCAAATGCGCCCTTGCTGAAGTTTGAGCGTGATGCGCGTCGCGAGGAGATCGGCCTGTGGCGTGCTGTGGAATACCGCATTCCCTATGCCAGCGATTTACCGAAGGCTTATGAAGGCTTCCAGCTCGTGCGCGGACAGGTATCCGGTATGCGGGGAGCCGAAGGGTTTGGCGCAGTCTGTGACTTGTCGCTGCAGAACTCGGCACTCCGGCTACAGATCCAGACGGCCGCGGCATCTTTGTGCCAAGAAGCGCCGGGGCTGGGTGTATTGGCGCGCGGTTATGTGCGGGGGGACCAGATGGAAATATCCCACCCGCTCAATATTGAATTGGTGGAAACTCCAACCAATTAGGTGCCGGGCAGCAGGCCGGATTCGTCCGGGTCTCCCACAATACGTTCGAGCGCGCGACGTAGTTTGCCGAGTGCCTGATGTTCGATCTGCCGTACACGTTCTTTGGAGATTCCAAGTTCGTGGCCTAGCGTTTCCAGCGTGACGGAGTCTTCGCACAGGCGTCGCTGCATGATGATGTGCGTCTCACGGGGGTTAAGTGCTTTCAGCGCATTGGCGATCCACTCCTTACGGCGTGTCGAGTCGCGCGATTCCATCACCTGTTGCTCAGGAATGGGCGCGGCATCAGGCAGCAAGTCTTGCCATTCACCGTCGCCATCAACGGCCATGGGTGCGTTCAGGGATCGGTCAGACGCAGATAGGCGCGACGCCATGTTCTCAACGTCCCGTTCCGGAACGCCGAGATGTTCGGCGATCCAGGTCCGATTTTCTTTGGTCATCACACCGTCGCCAGTATCATCAATTCGAGCGCGCAGGCGACGCAAGTTAAAGAAGAGAGATTTCTGTGAAGAGGTCGTGCCTGTTCGTACGATCGACCAGTTGCGAAGCACAAAATCCTGAATGGATGAACGGATCCACCAGCTCGCATAGGTTGAGAAGCGCACCTTGCGATCGGGTTCAAAGCGGGCCGCGGCCATCATCAGGCCGACATTCCCTTCGGAGACGAGGTCCGGCATGGGAAGGCCGTAATGGCGGAACTTCGAGGCCATTGCGATGACAAGGCGGAGATAGGCGCGAGTTAACTCATGAAGTGCGCGTTCATCTTCCTCCTCGCGCCAGCGCCGGGCCAGTTCCAGTTCATGCTCGGCTTCCAGCATGGGGGTCTTCATGGCCTTCTTGACGTATGATCGATCCGCCGGGCCATTGGAGCTATAGGCGTTTGCCATGACGGGTCATCTCCTTCTGCGAGGTGGCTTGTTGCCAAACTAACACAGTCTCTACGGGCAAGAGCGCGCGCTGGATCAGATTCGTTCCCGATTTTAATCACTTTATGGAGAGCGCGATCGCCGACGCAGCGCGGGCTTGACCTGTAGGCGGCATCGACCTTACGGTTTTCGGAACATTGGGCGAACAAAATTGAAGGACTCATGACGGAGCTGGCAGATCTTGGTGTTCCGGACACGCGGGCGGGCGAAATCGTCCGGGGAACCCGGCGCTTGCTCGGCGGGCTCGGCTTTTTTGGCGTAACGGAAATGAGCCTAGCCAACAATCGCCGAGCGGACATCGCGGTGATTGGCCTGTCCGGTGAGATATGGATCGTAGAGGTGAAATCCTCAATTGCCGATTTCCGCGCGGATTCTAAATGGCCGGAATATTTGCCCTATTGCGACCAACTCTATTTCGCGGTCGCCAACGATTTTCCGCACGATCTGATCCCGGATGAAACCGGCTTGATCGTGGCCGACGCATTTGGCGGGGCGATAGTTCGGGCGGCGCCAGAAGACAAATTGTCGGCAGCTCGGCGCAAGGCCGTCACCCTGCGACTGGCACGTCTGGCGGCCATGCGATTGACCCAGTCGGCAGATACTGGCTGGACGGCGGCACCGGGCTTGCTTACCTGACCCTCATGAGTCATGCCTTTCCCATTGCGACACGTGTAGAAGACGCCCTGAAGCCGGGCGTGAAGGTGGCGCGTACACGCGCAGAGGCCGAAGCCTTGGTGCCAGAGCACAAGATCGACTCGCTCGCGACCGATTGGATAGATGTCACCGAAGAAGAGGCCGAGGCGTACTTGTCATCACATGCAGGTGAAAATGGCCCACACGGGCATCTCCAAAAATACGAAGACAATGAGGGCAACCCTGTCCTGGCTGTGACCTGGTGGAAGCTGGACGATCAGGCGGGGATCATGCCTTTGCCAAAGGCATCCAAGAAAAAGCCGGCGGCTGAACAGCCGCCGGTGGAAGATCATACCGATGATCTCTATTTCCGGTCTGGCCGGACCAAACCACGCCGTAAACGCTACATTGATCCTCGCCAGATGGACCTATTCAAGACCAGTTAGATCAGATTCTTTACTGCCTCGGCCACCTTGTCTGCGGCGATGCCGAAGTGTTCATACAGTTTCTGGTAAGGCGCGCTCGCTCCAAAACCGTCCATGCCGACAAAGGCACCTTTAGGTCCAAGCCAGCGGTCCCAGCCAAAGCGCACGCCGGCTTCAACAGCCACTTTTGGCAGGTCACCCCCGAGTGTGTCGCGCTGGTATTTCTCGTCCTGCTCGGCAAACAATTCCATGCATGGCATCGACACAACGCGGACATGGATCTTCTCTTTGGCAAGGTCGGCCTGGGCCTGAAGGGCGATCTCCACTTCCGAACCGGTCGCGATCAGCACGGCAGATTCGCGCGACTTCACACCTGATGGCGAGATCACATAGCCACCGAGCGCGCTGAGGTTTTCGTCCGTATGCTCCTTGCGCGACGGTGCCAAGCCTTGCCGGGTCAGTGCCATTGTGGCGGGGCCTTCGGCATTGCTGAGCGCCACTTCCCAACACTCGGCCGTTTCAACGCCATCTGCAGGGCGAAAGACCCGCATATTCGGCATGGCGCGGAGCGAGGCGACTTGCTCAACCGGCTGGTGGGTCGGGCCGTCTTCGCCAAGACCAATGGAATCATGGGTCATGACATGTACCACGCGTGCGCCCATCAGGGCGCCGAGGCGGATCGCGGCGCGGCTATAGTCTGCAAAAACCAGGAATGTGCCGGAGTAGGGGATGATGCCGCCATGCAACGCCATACCGTTCATCGCCGCAGCCATACCGTGTTCGCGAACACCATAATGGACATAACGACCGGCCCAGTCAGACGGTGTCATTGCCGTGGTTGAAGAGGTCCGAGTATTGTTGGACCCCGTCAGGTCAGCTGAACCACCAACCGTTTCGGGCACGAGATTGGTGATGACTTCCAGTGCCGCGCCGCTCCATTGACGGGTGGCTTTCTTCTCGCCGCCTTCCACCACAGCCTTCTTGTGTTTGATGATCGCCTTGGAGAGATTTTTCGGCAGGCGACCGGCCATGGCCGCATTGAACTCACCCTTGTGCGGGGAGGCCATCTGACGCTCTTTCCAGGCCTTGCGAGCCTCGACGCCACGCTCGCCGACTTTCTTCCAGGCTTTTTCGATGGCGTCTGGAATTTCGAACGGCGCATGGGGCCAGTCAATGTTCTCGCGAATGCCAGCAATCTCTTCTGGCCCATAGGGGCCGCCATGGGCCTTTCCGGTTCCGGCGATCTTTGGCGCGCCATACCCAATGATGGTCTTGATGGCGAGGAAGACAGGCTGCTTCTGTTTCTGAGCCCACTTCAGGGCGGCCTCGACGTCTTTCTCGTCATGACCATCCACTTTGCGGGTGATCCAGCCCGAGGCTTCAAGCCGTGCGCACTGGTCGGTGGAGTCAGCGACATCGATATTGCCGTCAATGGTGACTGAATTGTCGTCCCAGAGCACGATCAGGCGGTCGAGTTTCATGTGGCCAGCCAGCGTGATGGCTTCTTGGCTGACGCCTTCCATGAGGCAGCCATCGCCGACGATCACATAAGTTTTGTGGTCCACAAGATCGTCGCCGAAGCGCGCATTCAGGTGGCGCTCTGCCATGGCCATACCGACAGCGGTGGCAATACCCTGGCCAAGCGGGCCTGTAGTCGTCTCTACGCCTTTGGTGACGAAGTTTTCCGGGTGGCCCGGCGTATTGGCGCCCAGCTGACGGAAATTGCGGATGTCGTCCCGGCTAACAGATTTGTACCCAGTGAGGTGCAACAGCGAATAGATCAACATCGAGCCGTGGCCCGCCGACAGAATGAACCGGTCTCGGTCTGGCCAGTCAGGCTGGGTAGGGTCAAATTTCAGGAATTTCCGGAACAGTACGGTTGCAGCATCTGCCATGCCGAGCGGCAGGCCAACATGACCTGATTTGGCCGCCTCGACGGCGTCCATGGATAGGGCGCGGACGGCATTAGCCATGTCGCGGTTCGTGACAGCCATTCTGCTGGTCTCCTTTGGTTTGCGGAAGTCGTAGGCCAGACTAAGGCCGTTGCGTCAAGTCGCTTGGCGGATTGGGATAATACCGTTACTTCATTGTGTATATGAGTGAAATCGATCCTGCCATCCGCCAGCTCGACGAGGCGTTGTCACGACTGGAAGGCGCGCTCGACAGTCTGATGGCCCGCGCCGGCAATCCGGACGTGATCAAAGCTGAGCTTGCCGCTCTCGTTTCTGACCGTTCTGACCTTGCCCGGCAGCTTGATGCGTCGCTGGCGCGTGAGCAGCAATTGCAGGCGCTTGCCGACGAGGCGAGCGAAGCACTTGGCTCAGCCATTGAAGAAGTCCGCGCGGCGATCGGCCGGGAAGGGCAGCAGGATGGCTAAAGCGGATATCCAGTTGCGCGGCCGGTCCTATTCCATTGCCTGCGCGCCCGGACAGGAAAGCCGTATCGAGGCCCTGTCGAAACAACTCGACGCGCGAGTTACCCAGATCGCAGGCGCGGTGGGTGATATTGGCGATGAGCGCCTTCTGCTGATCACGGCGCTGGCCTTGCTGGACGAACTGGATTCAGCGCGCCGCTCAGCGCCCGGCAGCGCCACCAGCGAAGCCAGGGCCGCCGAAGCCCTGGTCAAGGCGGCAAGCCGGATTACGTCTCTGGCGGAACGCATGGAAAGCGGCAGCTGATCCCCGCGACGCTTTGCGCGTGGCAAACCGTCTGTCGCGCTCTATGCTCTCACCTTAATGCTGATTGAAAGGCTGCCTCATGCAAACCATTCTGATGACAGGCTTCTACATCGCGCTTGCGGCGCTGGTAATCGTGCTGGGGCTCGGCATCGCCAATCTGGCACGGACCGATGACAATCAGGCAAGCCGTTCCAACAAGCTTATGCGCCTGCGGGTTCTGGTACAGGCTATCGTGATCGCGCTGCTCGTCGGTCTAGGCATGGTGGTTGGTGCCATCAAGATAGGATTCTGAGGGCAACAACATGGTCAAGCTCGACAAGATTTACACGCGCTCCGGAGACAAGGGAAAGACACGCCTCTCGACGGGTGAGCCTGTTGATAAATGGCACCCGCGTGTTGTGGCCTATGGCACGGTGGACGAGACCAATGCCGCCCTCGGTGTGGCCGCGCTCAAGGCCGAGGGTGATATGCTTGCCGCCATCCGCCGTATCCAGAATGACCTCTTTGATCTCGGCGCCGACCTTGCCACGCCAGAGCGGGGCAAGCCGCTGGAATGGACTCCGTTGCGCATCATTGAAAGTCAGGTGCAACGGCTTGAAACCGAAATCGACGCGATGAACGAGCATCTCGCCCCATTGGACAGCTTCATCCTGCCGGGCGGCAGTGATCTCGCCGCGCACTTCCATGTCGCGCGGACGCTGTGCCGCAGGGCCGAGCGGGAAGTGGCGGAAGTATTTGCGATGGAAGACGAAATCGTCAGCCCTGAGGCGCTTGCCTATATCAATCGCTTGTCAGACTGGATTTTCGTCGCAGGCCGTGTCGCAAACAATAATGGCGCAGATGATGTGAAATGGGTGCCGGGCGCCAACCGCTAGGCGCGCTGTGTCTCTTGCACTTCAGCCATCAGGCCGAACAATTCGATCACGGGTGTAACCACGCCGTCCCCGCGATACTCCCGGTAGAGCGTATCGACATTGACGGCGATGCGTTCGGCGTCGCCCCAGCTTGAATAGTCCCCGAGGGCAATATCCAGCGCAGCGTCGCGCGCACTTAGACCAGCTTCAAATCGCTTGCGCGCTTCTGTGTCGACGAATTTCAGATATTCGGCAACGCGTCGCACACCCGCCTTGTCCGTCACCGGACCATGCCCAGGAACGATAACATCGACATCCATCTCGCAAATTCGGTTGCAAGCGCCGATCCAGTTGGAGACCGGGCCAGCCCACATCAGCGGAGTGCCTTCAATGAACAGGATGTCGCCGGTGAAGACCGTCTTGTCATCCGGCACATGCACCAGCACATCGCCAGCTGTATGAGCCGGGCCGACTTCGATCAACTCAATCGCCTTATCACCGACTTTCATGTCCATTTGGCCTGTAAATGTCTGAGTCGGCGCGCGCTCTTCCACACTATCGAAATCGAACGGCGCAAAGATGTCGGCAAAATAGCTGCCGGCAGGCCCGAGCTGTCCGCCGAGCTTTTTGAACTGGGCCAGCATGGCAGGCGGGACTTCGATCATTTCCCTGGCGCTGGCCTCTGACGTAATTATCTCCGCCTGCGGACAGCAGCCATTGCCATGGCAATGATCGCCATTTGCGTGCGTATTGACGATGACACCAATGTCCTCTGCCGCAAGACCGGTCGCATCCTGCATCGCACCCAGCATGGTGCGGGTAAGCGGCATGTCGAACAGCGTGTCCACGAGCAGAGACTGGTCACCGTCCCGGATCAGGCCAGCATTGGACCAACCCCATCCGCCATCCGGCTGCAGCCAGGCATAGAGCCCGTTTCCCAGATCCTTCAGGCCATGTGTATAGGTCCAGCGTTCAGCCATCATGTTCTCCCGTCCTCGCCCGCATCAAGGCAGGGAATGGACGGGAGGGCAAGGTCAGAACCGGTCGAGCAGGCGGCGAAGGTATTCGCGCTCTTCCTCATCATCGGATTCATTGTAGCGTTGGCGCAATTCTTCCAGGATGTCCTTGGCGCGCTGGCGTTCGGTGGCGTCCGGAATATTGACCTCTTCACCGCTGTTTCCCGGCCCGCCCGATGGGCGCCCAAATGGGTCGCTTTGCTGGGCGTCCTGTCCGTTGCGTTCTCGCTCCAGCGTGTCGAGCCGTTCGGCAAGGTCACGCGAAATTTCAGACAAGGCATTTGTTGCCATTTCCTGATTACGTGCCGCCCTGCGCTCATTGCCACGCTCAAGCGCATCTTCAGCCTGTCTCTGGGCGCGCCGAATATCTTCCAACGCGTCCGGATCGACCCGGCCTTCCAGGGCGTTCTCGCCCTCGATTCCGGCGCCCAGACCCTGTTCGCGGGCGAACTCCTCAACCAGCCGTCCCAGCCGGGCTTGTCGCTCGGCAAGTGACTCCGATTGTCCGGGCCCTCTACCTTCGCCCTCATTGCCTTCGGCAAATTCGCCGCCGCCGCTACCGGGGCGTTCGCCGTTCTCCTCGCCGCCGCCTTGTGGGGCTTCAGTCTGACCGCTACCGGCTTCTCCGCCACCGGGTTGACCGGAATCCTGTCCCTGCTGCGTGCCAGACTGTTGCCCGGACTGCTGGCCTGGCTGTTGGCCGCCCTGTTCCTGTCCAGACTGGCCGGGACGCTCGCCGCGTTCCTGGGCCAGCGTGTCATCATTCAGCTGGCGCTGTTCCCGCAGGATTTCCGACAGACGCCGCATGGCATCGGTCAGTTCCTGTTCTTCGGGTGGCAGGTCTTCCTGTTCGCCATCGGCTTGCTGACCGGGCATGCCCGGCATGCCACCCGAGCCGGACTGACCCTGCTGGAATTCGAGATTCTGCAGCATGTTCGTGATGTCGGAAAGCAGCTGCCGGGCCTGATCCGTTGCGCCGGTCTCCGTGAGGTCCTGCAGCGCATTCAGCATGTCTTCGAAATCCTGCCCGCCGAGATCGGGCCCACCGGACATCGCTTCCTGATCCATCTGCATTTGCGGCTGCTCGCCGCCATTCGCGATAGCCTCGGCCATCTTAGCAGCGAGGTATTCATTGGCCGCATCACGGAAGGCTTCCATCCGCTGCTGGATCTCGTCTTCAGAGGCCCCGTCCCGCAAGGCCTGCTCCAGTGCACGCCTCGCCGCTTCCAGCCGTCTCAGGGCATCTGCGGCGCTGCCATACTCCGCGCGCAGAGCTAGTGCCCAGAGCAGGGGATCAACCTGTTCGGCGTCATCCTTCGTGGCCGCTGCATCCAGAATACCCTTGGCTGTCCGGAAGGTGAGGTACACGCCCTGATCGCGAATGTAACGCTCGCCTTTATAGGTCATGGCATCGAGCATCAGGGCGGCCTTCTGGATATCAGGCGGCGCGGTCCCGAGGCGGTTTGACGCCGTGACATTCAGTGCATCCTGGCGCAATGCGTCTTCATTCTTTGCCAGCTCTGCATAGTCGCGAGGTTCGCGCAGCACAGTCACACGCACTTCCTGAGCAACGCGCGCGATCGGATCGAGAAACAGTTTTTCCGGCAGCTTGAAGTCGACCGGTTCGCTCAGGCCGGTCTGTCCCGCCCCATCTGTGGCGACCAGGCGCAGCGTCACCGGCATACCAGCCCAGCGATGACGGGTCAGGTCCAGTTGGGTTATGTCCTCGGCCGATGTCGGCGCCGCACCAGATAACGGCACGGCGACATGGTCTGCTTCATTTGGCGCAGCTGGATTTGGGGTTTGCAGAGTGATCCGCAATTCCAAGGCCGAGACGCCATAGTCATCAGAAATCGACCAGGAAATTTCGGTCCGGTCTTGCCGGCCCATTTCAGGCGCTTTCACGAAGCGGGCCTCAGGGGCCTCATCAGGCGAGGTCAGTAGGCGCCAGCTTGCGCGCTCGCCCCACCAGTTTACCGACAGGCGCGTGTCTTCCATGATCCGGGCGCGGGCTTCAAAGGCGCCATCGGGGGTCGGTTCGAATTTCTGCTTACGTGTCGCTTCGCCCTTCAGAACCAATTTCGGCGTGCTATGCGCTTCGGTGCGCAAGGTGACTTCCGAGCCCTCCGGCACGCGGACATTTTGCAGCTCCGGCGTGAGGAAAATAGGTGCGCGGCCCGTGTGTTCAGGGGGCGTGATCCACGCTTCGACCAACATGCCGTCTGCACCAACCAGGGCGCCATAATCTGGAAACAGGGCGCGATGCAGGCGGGCGCTCGCATCCGTACCCGCAAAAACACCCATCAGGACCAGAAGCGCCGGAAGGACCGCGCGCATCCAGTATGGATCAAGGCGGCTCCACTCGCGCGACAGGGACGGCAGTTTCAGGCGTTGGGCTTCTTTCAACAGGCGCAGGCGATGCTTCTGCCACAGCTTCTGGGATCCTCGGCTCGCGCTCGCCGGGCGGTCGGTTAGCGACGAGACAGGCCGCAAGTCTGACTGTCGGTCGAGCAGGCGAGCTGCATCCTCGCGGCTGACAGGCGTATAGCGCCGTCCACCTTGCAGGATGAAGAGGATAGACCCGCCGAGAAACAGGATCGTCGCCACAGCGGCCATGGCCGAGCCCATGCGATCAATGACGCCCGCCAAGGCGATGGCGAGAAAGATCGCAACAAAGGTCAGGAAGGGCCAGAACGCCTTGAAAAAGGCGTAGACCGTCAGCTTCCGCCGCGTGGCGGAAACCTTGGCGTTGAGCGCCTTCATGCCGTCTTTGTGAGCCAATCAGGAACCTTTTCGAGGGCGATCATTTCTTCAAAGTCCGGTCGGCGACGGATGATGTCAAATGACGACCCGTTTACCAGCACTTCCGGAACCAGCGGTCTTGCATTGTAAGAGGATGACAGCACAGCGCCATAGGCACCTGCAGACATGAACGCGATCCGCTGACCGGGGCGGACAGCAGTCATTTCGCGGCCCTTGGCAAACTTGTCGGTCGACTCGCAGATCGGGC
Source organism: Hyphomonas sp. UBA4494 (assembly GCF_002388935.1). Taxonomy (NCBI): domain Bacteria; kingdom Pseudomonadati; phylum Pseudomonadota; class Alphaproteobacteria; order Hyphomonadales; family Hyphomonadaceae; genus Hyphomonas; species Hyphomonas sp. UBA4494. The sequence continues at coordinate 14,250 of NZ_DGNK01000031.1, read as the reverse complement.
CAACCACATCGTAGGTCTTGCGCTCTGCGCCTGCACCAGCCTGATTGAGTGGCAAAATGTCGTGGTGCGCATCATAAAGCGCCGGACGCATGAGGTCGTTCATGCCTGCATCAATGATCAGGAAATCCGTCTCCGGCGCGGCTTTTTCATAGAGAACCGTGCTGAGCATGACGCCTGCATTACCCGTGATCACGCGGCCGGGCTCTAGAATGACCTGAACGCCGAGATCCTGTGTCACCTCAGCGATCATCGTCGCGTAATCAGATGGCGGGGCTGGCGCGTCGCTGTCCTTGTAGGGGATGCCCAACCCACCGCCGAGATCGATCCGGCCGATATCATGACCGTCCTCGCGCAGGCGTTTGGTGAGGCCCACCACCTTTTCGAACGCGGCGCGCATCGGGACAAGATCGCCGATTTGGCTGCCGATATGTACATCAACGCCCACAATCCGGATGCCGGGCAGGGTGGCGGCTTCAGCATAGAGGTCTTCCGCATCGCTCCACGGCACGCCGAACTTGTCGCCTTTTTTGCCGGTAGAGATATTCGGATGACCGCCGGCCGCGACATCCGGATTGACCCGGATGGCCACAGGCGCTTCTGCGCCGGTCATGCTGGCAACCTCTGACAAGCGCCGAAGCTCTGCGGCACTTTCGACATTGAACTGGTGAATGCCTGCACGCAGTGCCAGCTGCATTTCCTCGGCGGTCTTGCCGACACCTGAGAACACTATCCGCTCGGCCGGGATGCCTGCCCTGAGGGCGCGCTGCAACTCGCCGCCGCTGACCACGTCTGCGCCGCAGCCTTCGCGGGCAAGTGTCGACAGGACGCCAATATTGCCATTCGACTTTACCGAAAAGGCGATCAGGCAATCCTGCCCCTCAAACGCCGCCGCGATGACGCGGGCATGTCGCACCAGGGTTGCGGACGAATACACATAACAGGGTGTGCCGACCTCATCTGCAATCTTGTTGAGATTCACGCCCTCGCAATGAAGGCTGCCATCCTGATAAGTAAAGTGGTGCATGAACTACTCGATTTCGCCGAGCGCGCCATTGTCTATGGGCGTCGTCGGTTTGGCGTCTGGGATGACGCCGCCCCATTGATTGGTGATCGGGCCGTCTGGTTCGGTTGTGTCGAGTTCCGTTGCCACCGCGACCGGTTCAACCGTTTCGACGGGTGCAACGGCTTCGACGACCAGAGTTGTAGGCTGGCTCTGGCATGCGGCGGCGAGGCACAAGGCCGTAATGCCGGCGATCCATCGCACGGCGAAGATTGGCTTGGGTGATTTCATGGAATGCTTCCTACGCGCCGCCGAGCAATTCATCATCGGCTCCGGTATCGCTGCCTTCGTCTTCACGGTCCGGTAGGCTTGGCAGATTGTTCTGATTCTGGTCCGGCAATTCAGCGGGTTCCAGACCATCGGTTTGCTCACCCCAAAGTGGGTCTGGGCGTTTCAAATCCCCGGTCAGGCCACACGCGGCCAGATTGGCAGATGCGAGCAGCGCCGCAGCGAGAAGAAGAGGGCGTTTCATCAATGACTACTCCAGTCGAAGTCTCTGTTTCCACTGTGCCACTTGTTCGGCAACGCGAACAGGGCTTGTAGCGCCATAAGATGTCCGAGATGAGGCAGACGCCTCAACTGTCAGCACATCGAATACCGCATCGGTAATTTCGGCGTTCACGCTCTGCATGTCGGCCAATGTCAGATCTGACAGATCGCAGGCTTTCTCCTCAGCCTTCGCGACCAATTGGCCCGTGACATGGTGGGCATCCCGGAACGGAAGACCCAGCTCACGGACCAGCCAATCAGCAAGGTCGGTGGCGGTCGAAAATCCCTTCGCGGCTGCCGCGCGCATATTATCGGGTTTGAAACGGATCGTCTCGATCATGCCGGTCATGGCGCGAACACAAAGATTATAGGTGTCGAAGGCTTCAAAGGTCAGGCGCTTGTCATCCTGAAGGTCCTTGGCATAGGCGAGCGGTAGTGCTTTGACCGCGCCCTGCAGGGAGCTGTAGAGGCCGGTAATCAGGCTCGCCTTGGCACGGATCAGTTCGGCAGCATCCGGATTGCGCTTTTGCGGCATGATGGACGAACCGGTCGACCAGGCGTCGGTGAGCTGCGCAAATCCGAACTGTGCACTGGTCCAGAGCACGATCTCTTCGGCAAGGCGGGACAAATGCGTCGCAGCGATGGACAGGGCCGCCAGGGCTTCCAGTGCAAAATCGCGCGCCGACACCGCATCCAGCGAATTGGCCATGGGGCGGGCAAAGCCCAACGCTTCCGCGGTCATGTCTCGGTCGATGGGGAATCCGGTGCCAGCCAGCGCCGCAGAGCCCAGCGGGCACTCATTCAAACGCTCGGCACAATCGAGCAGGCGCGAGCGGTCGCGTTCCAGCATTTCGGCATAGGCCAGCAAATGATGGCCCAGTGTGACGGGCTGTGCGGTCTGGAGGTGCGTGAAGCCCGGCATCACGGTTTCTGTATTCTCACCGGCGCGACTGACCAGAGCGCTCTGCAGGCCAGCGACCAATTGCATGGCCTCGTCGAGTGCGCCGCGGGTCCAGAGGCGAAAATCGGTGACGACCTGGTCATTGCGCGATCGCGCCGTGTGCAGTCGGCCTGCGGGTTCGCCAATCAGCTCCTTCAGGCGCGCTTCGACATTCATATGAATGTCTTCGAGCTCCCGGCGGAAAGGGAACGATCCGTTCCTTAATTCCTCGGCAACCGTATCAAGGCCGCCTTGAATGGCTTCATTGTCGGCCTCGGAGATGATGCCCATTTCAGCCAACATGTCAGCATGGGCGCGGCTGCCGGCGATATCTTCAGCGGCCATCCGGCGGTCAATGTCGAGGGATGCGTTGATTTCTTCCATGATGTCGGTCGGGGTCGCGGCAAAGCGTCCGCCCCACATTGTCTGGCCTTTGCCTGTCGTCACTGCCATATCCCTTCAAACTCGTGTTGGAGACCGCGCCCCATGACCCGTCTGGCCTATATCGCCCTCTTCTTGATCGGCCTGATCGCAATTGTCTATGCGCTGATGAGCGCAGGGGGTGGAAAACCTTCAGAAAACAGGTTGGAAGCCTATGCGAGAGGCGAAATCGAGAAACTTGATTTCTCTCAGGCTGGAACATCCGCCTCAAACGCGCCCTTCTATCTGGAAGACGGCTCAGCCGTTTCGCTGGATGCGTTCATGGGGAAAGTCATTCTGGTGAATTTCTGGGCCACATGGTGTGCGCCCTGTGAAAAGGAAATGCCGTCGCTCGGAGCGCTTCAGACCGCGCGGGGCGGGGACCGGTTTGAAGTGGTTGCGATCAGTGTTGATGCCCAAGAAGATCTTTCCTATGCCGCGCAGCGCCTCGGTGAACTGGGTGCGAGCAACATCACGTTCCATAGTGCAACGCCGGAACAGTATGAGATCGTTTACGATAGTGGCGTTCAAGGCTTTCCCACGACGATCCTGTACGATGCGAGCGGCGTGGAGATTGCGCGTCTGGCCGGGGATGCCGACTGGAGTTCGATCGAGGCGGTCGGGTTTGTCGATGCGTTGCTAAAGAATTGAGGCGGCAAGCCGGGCCCGGGCGATCTGGGTTCCCATGGCCGGTTCAGGCGCAACCGCATCGACCATGACCGGACCGTCGCCGGGCCACATGCGGACCAGCAATTCCAGTTCCAACACCAGGTCATCCGCGCCTTCCATATTACGGGCCACATCGCGCGCAGCCGCCGCATAGCCATATGCCGCTTGATAGGCCGGGGCGCGGTCAATCGCGGCATCAATAACGCCGACGCCATATTCGTCGCCGCAAAGTTCCAGCAGGAAGAGAACAAGATCCAGCTGTTCGAGGCCTGTTGCCTCCAGCGTCTCGGCAAGGTTGGCCTTGGCGGCGATGAGCGCGTCTTCAACGTCCTCTGCGGGTGTTCCGGCTGTTGCGGCGGCGTGGACAGTCTCATAGAGGCCGGTGTCGAAGCCAAATTCGCCAAATCCGTTGCGTTCCGATTGGGTTTCAAGCGACACCGCGTGATTGAGTTGCTCCGCTGCGAGGTCTGGCGCGCCCGCGCGGTAGAGTGCCAAGCCCGCCTCGATATGACCGGCGAGTACAGCGACGCGCTTATCTGCCGTCAGGATGCGTACGCCGACCGACGTGCTGACTTCATTGCCTGTCAGGGCGCGGTCCGTTTCGATTTGCAGTGAATTTTCTGGTGGCGCGGTTTCCGGTGCCGCCGTGCGGGCCGGGGACGGGTCATTGCACGCGGACAGGACCGCGTTACCAAGCAGGACAGATGCGGCAGCGACCGTCTTCCGGGAAATCATTTTTGGCGTGGCTCCTGTCGTACGGTCTGGGCAGAACCTAGAGACAGGAACGCTACGGGGCAATGCAGCGGCCTGGTTTGCAGAACTACGGGCTGACTTGGCCAGATGTTGTCAATCTACGGTGCGGGCTGCACCAGTCGGGCTTTGGAGCACCGCCATCATAGTCCCAGACTTGGTGGCTGCCTTCGGCCACAAGGCGCGTGGCGAGATCTTCACCATCGATGCTGATATCAACGACGAGCCGCTTGTATCGGTCGAGACCATAATCGCGTGTCACAGCTATTTCCTTGCCACGAGTCAGTTCGATCACCCTTTCCTTGGCGATATAACCTTGTTCGCGTTCGGCTTCGCAGTCGGCCCCGCCAAGCTGTTTCAGACTGCGCGTCTCAGGCGCGTCGACACCATGCAGGCGGAATTTGGTGCCGTCTGGCAGGCGCCCGGAATCGCCGTCGGACCAATAGACGAGGCCGTCCTGTTCGATAGCGGCCTGAGCTGCCAGCGCGGCTGCACCGCCGAGGCCGGCAAGGATCGCCACGGAATACAGTACAGATTTGACTTGAATGCCGCGCAACATGTTCGTGCCTCCTGAAAGTGTGAGGCGCACGCTGGCGATGGCGGGTTAAGCGAGGGTTAACCGGTCAGATGTGGGGTCAGTTTTGGAAATAGGGACCAAACGGAAAAACCCCGGCTAAAAGGCCGGGGCTTTCCACTATACGCATCATGCGAAGCGAAGAACGCTTACATGAAGCCTTTGAACTTGTCTTTGAAGCGCGAGACGCGGCCGCCACGGTCGAGCATCTTGCCGTCGCCGCCGGTCCAGGCCGGGTGCGATTTGGAATCGATGTCCAGAACAAGGCGGTCGCCTTCGCTGCCATAGGTGGAGCGCGTCTGATATTCGGTTCCGTCTGTCATCACTACGGTGACGAAGTGATAGTCGGGATGACCTTCTTTTTTCATGGCCTTCGCCTCTCTTGAACTCTAAGGACAACCGCGCTGCCATCGCTTGGGTGCGCGGGCTTGTCTCAGCCTGTTTTCGAAGTGGCGCGTGTAACTGAAAGACGCGACCTCTGCAAGAGGCTGCTGGCAGGGAATCTGAAAGGACTTATAGACGGGCATGACCGATACAGACAGCTCCTTCACAGAAGACCGCCGTGCAACAGAACCAGCAGGCGGCGAAGCGATCAACCGGCCCAAGGCAAAGTCGTTGAAACCACTGGCCTTGCTGATGCCCTATGTCGCCCGTCATTGGGTGACCGTGTCCATCGCACTCGTATTCCTGGTGGCGGCGGCGGCCGTTAGTCTCGCGATACCTTTGCTGCTCGGTAGCGCCGCGGATGCGGGCCAGGCCGCGCAGGGCAGCGCCGAGGAATTGTTGGCGCTGGTCGACCGCGCATTTCTCTGGGTTGCGCTGGCGGCCATTCTGTCAGGCGTGCTTGGCGCGATCCGGTTCTATTTCGTGTCGCGCTTTGGCGAACGGATTGCGGCCGACCTGCGCAAGGATCTTTATGCGCACCTGCTGAAACTGTCGCCCCGCTATCATTCGCAGATGCGGTCTGGCGAGGCGGTGTCGCGCCTGACAGCAGACATCACGCTGATCGAAACCTTTCTTGGCTCGTCGGCGTCATTGGCCGCACGGACGCTGCTGACCACCACGGGCGCGCTGACCATGATGCTGGTCGTGAACTGGAAGCTCGGCCTCACCTTGCTGGCCATGTTGCCGGTGGCCGTTCTGCCCGTCATGGCGATTGGCCGGGTGATCCGGAAGATGTCGAACCGGGCGCAGTCACGACTGGCGGATGCGGGCGCGGAAGCTGCCGAGGCGCTAGACGCAATCGAACTGGTTCAGGCCTATAATCGGGAACAAAGTCGGCTGGGAGCATTTACCGAGGCGGTCGAGGCGACGTTTGATGCGGCGATGCGCCGGATCGGGGCGCGGTCGCTGATGATCGTTTTGGTCTCTGTGCTGCTGTTTGGCGGCTTTGTGGGTGTGCTCTGGATGGGTGCGCGGGCCGTCGCAACTGGGTCCATGAGCTTTGGCGATCTCGCCTCCATGGTGCTCTACGCGCTTTATGCAGGATCGGGCTTTGGCATGCTGGCGGAAGTCTATGGCGAAGTCATGCGCGCGGCCGGCGCGGCCGACCGTGCCGCTGAAGTGCTGAACGTTGAACCCGAAATCACCGCACCAGAAAACCCTGTTGCCCTGCCGGGCAAGGTGACCGGCGCGCTTGCCTTTGAGGATGTTACTTTCCGCTATGGCGATGAAGCTGTCTCGGCGCTTGATCATTTCTCCCTGTCGGTAAAGCCGGGCGAGTTTGTGGCGCTTGTCGGGCCGAGCGGTGCAGGCAAGACTACGGTCTTTCGCTTGGCCTTGCGCCTGTTCGATGTGCCATCAGGCACGGTCACTCTTGACCGAGTTTCAGCCATGCAGGCTGATCCGCGTGACTGGCGTCAGCAATTTGCCTATGCGCCACAGGAATCGGCGTTGTTCACAGGCACTGCAGCGCAGAATATCGGCTTTGGTACCGACACGCCTGACGAGGCCTTGCTTGAGCAGGCTGCTCGCATGGCTGAAGCGTTCGACTTCCTGGCTGAAAAAGATGGGCTTGCGACGGATCTTGGCCAGAAGGGGAGAAGTCTGTCAGGTGGCCAGCGTCAGCGTATTGCGCTCGCCAGAGCGCTTGTGCGCGATGCGCCGGTGCTCCTGCTGGATGAAGCAACCTCAGCGCTCGATTCCGAAAGCGAAGCGGCTGTGCGCCGGGCCATTTCCAACGCCGCCGAGGGCCGCACGACACTGGTGATCGCACACAGGCTCTCCACGGTGCGCCGGGCTGACCGGATCATCGTGATGGAACATGGACGCATCGTCGAGGAAGGCAGTCACGAGGAACTCGTGACCAGGGGCGGCCTGTATGCCCGCCTCGCTGAATTGCAGTTTGCAGAAGGTTGATGGACCTATTTCTTACGGAGTTTCTTGACCTTGCCATCAATCGTGAAGGCGAAGGCAAGTGACAGAACCAGCGGGACCCAGATGGGCAGTTCTCCCAGCCCCGGCGCATCCAGCGCCGCCGCGAGATGATCGTCTACGCACCACCACAACAGCCATAGCCACATATCTTTGTTCCCTTCATCAAGACTCTATATTTTCAATATAGGGAGCCCGACAAAAGAAATATAGCACAACGCTATTCTGCGGCTTGCAAGACGGGCGGCTTACTGATGGCCTCTTCGGCCTTTGTGAAATCCATCACGCCATCGGCGATTGGCCCCCGGCGCAGGTTCTTGACGTCAGCGCTGTAGTTCTGGTGCAGCTTCCACGGTTTTTCCGTGTGCTGGCGGGGGAACTGGTCCATGACGCGTTGGAAATACCCGGATGAGAAGTCCACGAACGGTTCGGTCTGGTTGGGATATTGTTCAAGTTTCGGCATGGCCGACGTGTAGCCATGCTGGTCCATGTAGTTCAGAAGGCGGCAGACATATTCAGATGTCAGGTCGGCCTTCAGGGTCCATGAGGCGTTGGTGTAGCCGAAAGTGACCGCCAGATTTGGCATGTTGGAGAGCATCACGCCCTTATAGTTCAAGAGCCGTCCAGCATCTGTGCGGGTGCCATCAACGGACACGTCCACGCCATTCATGAACTGCAATTGCAGGCCGGTCGCGGTGACGACGATGTCGGCCCCGATCTCTTTGCCGGATTTCAGCTTTATCCCGTTGTGGGTGAACGTCTCGATGTGATCGGTCTCGACGCTCGCCTTGCCAGACTTCAGCGCATTGAAAAGATCGGAATCCGGCACGAGGCATAACCGCTGTTCCCACGGGTTGTAGGACGGATTGAAATGGGTCTCGACTGGATAGTCCGGGCCGAGTTCTTCTTTCACCATGCCGATCAGCCGCTCGCGGGCCTTGTCGGGATTTGAACGGGTCTGTTTGAAGAAAAATTGCTGCAGCAGGACATTCCGCCAGCGGATGAAGGAGTAGGCCCAGCTGTCAGGTAGTATCTTGCGCAGGAAATTGGCGAACTTGTCTACCGCCGGGCGCGAAACAACATAGGTTGGCGAGCGCTGGAGCATGGTGACGTGCGCAGCCTTGTCGGTCATGGCAGGCACCAGTGTCATGGCGGTCGCGCCAGATCCGATGATAACGACTTTCTTGCCGGAATAGTCGAGGTCTTCCGGCCAATGCTGCGGATGAATGAATTGGCCCTTGAAGGCGTCTTCGCCCGGGAAGTCCGGCCGATAGCCCTCGTCATAGCGGTAGTAGCCGCCGCACATGAACAGGAAACGGCACGTCGTGATTGAACGCGCACCAATTTCATCCTCGTGCGTCACATGCCAGGCTTGGTCTGGCGTGGACCAGTTGGCGGCGACGATGGCTGTGTTGAACTTGATGTGGGGTGTGACGCCATATTCGTTGGCGGTGTCCGCGACATATTTCCGGATCGAAGGCCCATCGGCAATGGCCTTCGCTTCGGTCCACGGTTTGAAGTTGTAACCGAGCGTATGCATGTCGCTGTCAGATCGAATACCCGGATAGCGAAACAGGTCCCAAGTGCCGCCAATTGCGCCACGCTGCTCGAATATCTGATAGCCGAGGCCTGGGCACTTCTTTTCGAGATGAACCGCGGCGCCGATGCCGGAAAGGCCCGCTCCGATGATGAGAACGTCGGTATCGGTATGTATCATGACTGCTTCCTGCCCATTTTTTCAGCCTATAAGGCCAAAAAATGACGCGGGTGTCACGATCTTTCTGGTGTCAGGAGGCCTTGCCGCTACGGAAGGGTTTAGTCCGCTTTCCGCGCGAAGGCCGCAGCATGGCGCAGCTGCTGTTCGATCAACGGATGGAGCTCTTCATTGGCAGCCAGAACCGAGCCGGTCTTCATGAAGTCGCCGCCATCGATTTCGGCAACGGTTCCACCCGCTTCGCGCACCAGCACGATGCCTGCAGCAATGTCCCAGGGTTTCAGGTCGCGTTCCCAGAATCCGTCAAACCGTCCCGCGGCGACGTAAGCGAGATCCAGAGCTGCGGAGCCATAGCGGCGGATGCCAGCGCATGCGGGCGTCATCGCAAGCATTTCGCGGGCAAAATTCGCGTGCATTTCTTCGGCTTTGCCGTGCCAGGGCGTTCCGGTGGCCACCACAGCCTCATTGAGGCGGGTGCGAGCGGCAACACGCAGCTTGCGGTTCTCCAGCCATGCGCCGCGTCCGGTCTCAGCCCAGAAGATCTCGTTCTTCGCGACATCATAGACCACTCCGGTCAACAGCTTGCCTTCGCGTTCGAGCGCAATGGAGACAGCATAGTGCGGCTGGCCGTGCAGGAAGTTCAGCGTACCGTCGAGAGGATCCACGATGAATCTGTTCGACTTGTCTGTGCCTTCGACAATGCCCCGTTCTTCCATGACAAAGCCATAGCCGGGCCGCGCCTTCGCGAGCGCTGAGTAGATGATCTCTTCGGCGCGATGATCGGCGTTGGAGACAAAGTCTGCTGGGCCCTTCTTGGACACTTGCAGATTTTCGACTTCGCCGAAATCACGGGCAAGCGAACGGCCAGCTGCACGTGCAGCGGCGATCATGACGGTGCCGACGGGGGAGGGTTTGGACATGGGAGTTCCTAGTCGGAGCGACGGAGATAAGTGGAATCGGCTGTCTGGACGACAATGCGTTCGCCGGTACCGACAAAGGGCGGAACCATGACCCGGACGCCGCCGTCACAGATTGCGGGTTTGAAGCTGTTGGCAGCCGTCTGGCCTTTCACAACCGGCTCGGTTTCCTGAACTTCGAGGATCACCTGTTCCGGCAGATCAACACCAATCGGCGTCTCGCCATAAAACTCAATGGAGACGGTCATGCCGTCCTGCAAGAAAGCGCCCTGGTCGCCGATAAAGTCTCGCTGGATCGCGATCTGTTCAAAGCTTTCCTGGTCCATGAAGGTGAAAGCGTCATCGTCCGCAAACAGGAATTGATGGTCTTTCTGCTCCAGACGGACCTTCTCAACGGTCTCGGAAGAACGGAAGCGCACGTTCGATTTCGATCCATTCAGCAGGTTGCGCAGTTCGACCTGATTGAACGCGCCGCCCTTGCCGGGCTTGACCGACGCCGTCTTCAGGGCGCGCCAGACCGTGCCGTCATGCTCGATGACGTTGCCGGGCTTGATTTCATTACCATTGATCTTGACCATTGGGGCGTGTCCTTTTGAAGGTTTGGCGGGGGCGTAAGCCTTTGGCCCGAAACGGTCAAGCGGGCGGAGTGTTAATGCGGGACCGGTTCATGCAGGGTTTTACAGCGAGCTTGCAGCTTCAGGCCTTCGATGCATCGAGCCGGTCAAGAAGCGCATTGAAGTGGGCAATCGCTACCGGCGCGCCTTCAGGATGATCCCAGACCCCGGATGAGACCGCGAGGAAATCAGCGCCAGCTACAGCGAGCGGCTCGGCGTTTTCGACTGTGATGCCACCAATCGCGACACAGGGCACTTCCATGCTTTCCTGCCATATTTCCAGAAGGTCCGGATTCGCCTCGACCGTATCGGTCTTGGTACGGGTCGGGAAGAACGCACCAAAGGCGACATAATCTGCGCCAGCCTCGCATGCCTGCATCGCAGCATGACGTGAGTTCTTGGCGGTTGCGCCGACAATCATGTCCGGGCCGACGATCTCCCGGGCTTTCTTGATCGGCATGTCATCCATCCCGACATGAACGCCATCTGCACCTATCTCGACGGCAAGTTCGGCGCTGTCATTGACCAGCACGGCAACGCCGTAGGCCTGGGCCATTTCTGTAACGGCTGCGCCAACGGCGCGGGTGGCGTCGACGTCGATCTCGCCGGTATCAGCCTTCAGGCGCAGTTGGAGACAGGCGACATCGCCCGCTGACAATGCCGTTTCCAATAGGGCTGCAAAGCCCTCCACATCTTCGATGCGGGGCGGAGTTATCAGGTAAAGCCGCGTGCGCGGGCGGACATAATCTTCAGTCTTACTCATGGCGCGCGCTATAGCGCAGCGTAGGTCTAGCCGGAAGCCTTCAAAACCCGTTGAGTGCTGGCGGGGTAGGCGTCGAGTGGCTTGCCGCGCCGCATCGGCCGGGGCTCTAGGTCGCCGCCGCAGTTCGGGCAGCGACCATCGAGAGGACCGTCCATGCAGTCAGAGCAGAACGTGCATTCGAACGAACAGATAAACGCTCCGGCTTCATCCGGCGGCAAATCGGTATCGCAGCGTTCACAGTTCGGACGCATCTCCAACATCACTGCTAGTCCTTTTCAGCTTCCACACGGGGTGCGGACGCCGCGGCGTCGATCAAGTGCTGTTCATACGCTTTAGGCGACCAATCGCGCCCAAGGAAATCATGCACGAGTTCGGCGGCCGGTTTTGATGATCCGGCGCTCAGGACCAGTTCCCGATAGCGTTCAGCGGTGACTTCGTCGCGCAAGCCGTTTGCTTCGAACTGCTTGAACATGTCTGTCGCGATCGCGAGTGACCATTGATAAGTGTAGTAGATCGCAGAATAGCCATCGAGGTGCCCAAAGCTGGCATACCGATGGAGGTCCGGCAGGGTCTCGAACGGGCTGAGGCCAGCTTCCTGTTCAAGCCAGATCTTCTCGAAATCGACCTCAGAGGGTGGGCGATTATAGTAATTCATCGAGACGCCGGCATAGGTCAGCTGACGGAGCGTGCCGAGGCCGGTGCCGAAGTCACGCGCGGCGTTCATCTTCTCGACCAGTTCGACGGGAATGGTTTCGCCGTCGGAGTTTACGGCGAACTTTGCCAGCGTGTCATAATCCCACACCCAGTTTTCCAGCATCTGGGACGGGGCTTCAATGAAATCCCATTCAAGGCTGCTCATGCTGAGATTGGCGTAGTCTGGTTGGCCAGAGAACATCGCATGGATGAGGTGGCCGAATTCATGGAGGAAGGTTTCGACCTGTCTATGCTCCATCAGACCGGTCGTATGATCGCCCGCAGGGAAGTTGCACATCAGTGAGGCAACTGGCACGCCTTCAGATGTTGGGCCGAACCGAATGGGGAAGGCGGCCGCGTGTTTGAACTTGCCCTCGCGCGGATGCATGTCGAGGAAGAAACGGCCGACCAGTTCGCCATCCTTGTAGATTTCGTGAGCGGTTACGGTTTCCTGCCAAATCGGAGCATCGGTCCAGTCACGTATCTCGACTTCGAACAGGTCCTGTACCAACGAAAATATGCCTGACCGAACGTCATTGTAGGCGAAGTACTGGCGCACTTCCTGGGCGTCGAGCGCATAGTCGGTTTGGCGAATCTGTTCCGAAAGATAGCCGCTGTGCCACTGGCTGACCTGCGTCGCGTCGGGATTACTGTTCTGTTGAAAAGCCAGCAGGCGTTCGTATTCGATTTCAGCGGCGTTTCGGGCGGCGGCTTCGACACCGTCGAGGAAGTCGATGGCAACCTCTGGCGAGCCCGTCATCTTGTCTTCGGTGATATAGGCCGCGTAATTTTCATAGCCCAGCAATTGTGCAAGTTCGTAGCGCTTCTCGAGCAGTTTCCGGAGTGGCTCTACATTCTCCGGATACGCACGGTTGGCCGAGGCAATGAAGAGAGATTTCTTCAAATCTTCGTTCGGGGAGTAGTTGAAGACAGGCATCAGGTCCGGATAGTTGGTCGTGATGACGATCTTGCCATCCTCATTGGGCGTGTGGGCGTCGATATAATCCTGTGGCAGTCCCTCCAGCGCGTCGACTGAATCGACTTCGACCTGTCCGACAATTTCGCGAAGGTTCTTGTTGAACTCAGTGCTGATCTGCGCCAGTTCGGCGTTCAGTTCCTCTACGCGCGTTCGCGTCGCTTCGTCCTTGTCGACACCGCTGCGCCGATAGTCTCTCAGAATGCGGGACAACATGAGGGCGGAGCGATCATCGAGTGCATCGGCATCAATTGCGACCATGCGTTCGTAGATGGGGCCGGACAGGGAGAGCGTCGAGATGATGCTGGCTGTGTCTTCCTGACATGCGCTGCCGACTTCCCTCAACGCTTCGTCCGGGTTTGCTTCGGCCACGATAGCCGCTTCTCCATAGCCAACCGAAAAGGCGACATTTGTCAGCAAGTCAAAATCCTGAATGTCCTGAACACCGGGCGGCGTGTCGCGGGTTTCAAGATCAGTGATGAACTTTCCGGCGAGCAGCATCGCATTCTCGCAACGGGATTCGAACACTTCCGCAGAGGCCGGATTGACGACGAGCTCGGCCACCATCGCGCTGGCTTCGTCCTGCAGGCTTGGCGTGTTTGCCTCTGCCTGTTCCAACGCTGTCGGCTCGACGGTTGCCATGCAAGAAGCAGCCGCCAGGAGCGACAGCGCGGATACCGCGCCTGTTACGGTGTGTTTGATCATGCCTTTAAGTCCCCACTCGATTGGCGAACAAAAAAATGCCGCCTCATGCTTAACATGGGCGGCACTTTGCTTTCGCGTCAGGCACGAGTCTAGGACAAACTCGGCCTATCCGGCGCTAGATGCCGCACAAATGCGATCAATCGTGGCGGCAAGCGTGGAATTGAACTCTTCGTCGCTTTGCTGGGCCGAGAGGCCTTCGGTCAGGGCGCGGGAGAAGCTGGCAATCATGCCGGAGTTATTGGCAAGCTTGGCGCAGGCATCTTCGCGAGAATATCCACCGGAAAGCGCGACAACGCGCATCACGCGCGGATGATCGACTAGCGACTTGTACTGGTTTGCTTTGGTCGGCAGGGACAGTTTCAGCATTACCTGCTTGTCCTCGCCCAGCGCGTCGAGCTGCTTGGTGATCTCGGCCAGGAGAATATCCTCGGCCTCGGCCTTGTCGGCAATCGTGATCGTGACCTCAGGCTCGATGATCGGCATCAGGCCGTGGCCCAGGATCTGGCGGCCAACGTCAAACTGCTGTGCAACGATGGCAGCGATGCCTTCCTGGTTGGCGGCATTGATAACCGAGCGCATCTTGGTGCCGAAGA